>JAGLHV010000140.1 GCA_023143305.1 bacterium
AAATTTTGGCCCTAATCCTCCTGTTCTTTTTACTTTCTTCTTTACTCCTCTGAATCTTTTACTCTAATTTACTCTTTTTATTCCCTCTTTTCTTTCCTTTCCTTTCCTGTGTTTTTTGCAGTTTTGGGAATATTTTTGGGAATATTTTTTTCTTGACAGGAAAAAGAAAAAGTGTTAGATTAATGTGATAAAATAATTTTAAAGAAAAACCTTAAGTTTTCAAATGGAAAGGAGGGACTGTTTCAAAATTTGGTAAGGGTTTTGATTTTGTAGGAGATTTACAGAGCAAGCAGTAGGGTAGAGATTATACGGATTGAATTCAAACGATAAGGAGAAAAAAAATGAACATAAGAAAAGGAATGGTCTTTTTAGTTCTTTTTAGTTTAATTACAAGTGTATCTTTTGCTAATTTTAGTAGTGTTTCTGTAAGGCTTCAAGGTATTAATCCTGATTTAGCTGGAATAATGGTTGATGAATATACAGATGCCATGGCTAATCCAGCAGATTTATTAGATATAGAAGGCTATCGTGTATTTACTAATATGTCTAATTTATACGGTGGAATGGACGGAGTAAATGTTGGCAATGATAATGCCTTAAATGGAACAACTACCGGTGGCACAGGTGCATCGCAGTTTTTATTAGGAGCGTTTGGGAATCCTTTTTTAGGAAGTTTCCTGCCGGATACCCAGTTAGGGTTGCTTTATAATAACGGTTCTGCTTTAATTCCTCGATGGAATCATGATGGCAATTTAGGAGAGCAGTCTTATGAGGATACTTATCGGGTAGATGTAGGTAATGATGGCAGTTATATCGATGTAGGGGATTGGACCCGGGTTTCTAGTGAAAGTACAAACAGATATAGAGAAGAATATGAAAGAAGTTTTAATTTACTTTTCGCTCATCAGTTGAATCCTGATTTAAAGATAGGTGTTGATATTGGAACCAGCAACCTTGATTTAGACGGAAATTGTTCTTCGGAAGAGACCATCAAAGCCAGGGATTATCAATCAACTACAACTATTGCTCTTCCCGACAACACTGTTGTTACATACGAAGATAGTGTTTCAGCTAAAGAAACGTATACCAATAGTGTATTGAATCTAGCTTTGGGCGGACGTTTCCAGGTTAATCCTGATTTGAATGTAGGAGCGAGGGTTAATATTATGCCTGTTTCTTTTGAATATGAAAGAGACGGAATGCCTGTTGTTACTGAAAGCTATCCGGTAGGTACAATTGGTGCAGATACGGTATATGAAACAGGTGTGGATCTTGGTTCCTTTCTTAATGGTCTGGGTGGATTCGTATCCAATGATTTTAATTGGAACGGTAACTTTTTGGGACAGACAACATTTTTTATGGATCCCAATGAAGTTGGTTCGCAAAAAGAGGATGGAACAGGTTTAGGTTTAGTCCTGGACAGCTATTATAATATTACCCCGGAAGTTACCTTGATGGGGGCGATTAAATATCAGAGTGTACCGCGGGATATGTCAGGTACTATTTCTGACCCGTATAGTTTAATTTGGACCGGTGATGCTGTTGATGGGGATAGAACGGTGGTAGCAGATAATAATATGGTTTTTGATTTTTCCGGGGATATAAAAGATTCTACCATTGGAGTAACCCTGGGAGGGGAAGCAAAATTAGTGGATAATGTTTTGCTTGGGTTTGGGCTTAATTACAGTTGCCGGACCGAAGAAATGAATGGGACCGCTGTTATTACAACGACTAATATTGACTCTTATGATGAGGATAATGATGGAAATGTAACCAATGATACAGATGATCCTTTGGACTCTGATTATCAAACTACCCGTACGGATGTTGATACCGGTAGCCACAATAATGAAGTCAAAACCAATACCGTTCAGTTTCCTATTGGGTTAGAGATGAGACCCTGGAAAAAATTCGCGGTAAGATTGGGAGTAACCCATCAGATTCAAACGTTAAAGGAAACTACTACTCAATGTATGACCAGTGATGGGCGTTGGCACGAAGAAACAGTAGCCAATGGGCTTATTACTTCTAGTTTGGATGAAAATTTAGCTGGGGGTAAAACTACTTTCGATAAAACAGTAACAATAGAGGAAAACACTACCCGGTCAACAGAGTACTACTGTGGTATCGGATACGATTGGTCGGAGAATATCTCCTTTGATATTCTTGGTATTGCAGGGTTAGATACCGGTTGGGGGATTGGTAATAATCTCCTCAATATATCTAACTGGAGAATTGGCTGTACAATGAAGTTTTAATAGTTCTCTTAATTTTTAAGTAGTTATGTCAGTACAGTAAGAAGAAACCCTTATCTTTTGAAAAGATGAGGGTTTTTTCTTTTCTCCTTGACAATGGTCTTTAAATTGTGGTATAAAATGACTGATGAAGGTGTTAAATAATGCAAAATTTTTAAGGAAAAACAAGGAGAATAAATAAATGAAAGAAAAAAAATGGTTACTAATAGGTGGTTTATATTTGACTTTATTTTTATGGATAGGAGTTGGTTCCGGTTTAGGCAAGGTGGAATTAGGGGGGGAAATTAGAATTCGTTCTACCGGAGTAAATAATAGTGATTATGATGATGAAATAGCTGATTATTCTGCTTTCTCTACTCAAAGGACAAGGGTTCATTTTCGAGGGGATTTAGCCAAAAATGTTTTATTTGATTTAGGTGTACAGAGTAATGGATACTGGGGAGGAAGCAGTTTTTCGGGAGTGGGGGATGATTATGGGGAGGAAAAAGAGTTTTTAAATTCAGGGACACTTTATTTGGAAAATGCCTACTTGAAATTTATTCAGGTGGAAAAGAAACCAATAGATGTCTTTGTGGGGAGACAGCCAATATGCTATGGGGATGGTTTGGTGTTGGATGATAGTAATTATGGTTTTGATGCCCTACGAGCGATTTGGAGATTACCGGGTAATTTAGAATGGGAAGCACTAACTATTAAAGGGAGAGAATCAAGTAAATTGATCAGGAAGGAAAACGGAGATGCAGGTGCAGAATTGGAATCCTGGAAATATGTAGCAGAAGATAAAGATGCGGATGTTTATGGTACAGTATTCAGGTGGTTGCCGATTAGAAGAAAAATAGAAGCTTATTTTATTTATGAAGTAGATAAGGCTACTGATACTCTTACTTTTAAAGATAAATATTTTTATGGCCTCCGGTTAGAAGAGAAAATGAAAGAAGGAATTGATTATAGAATAGAGTTTATAATGAAACAATCGGATAAATTAAAAGGAGCTTTTGATTATGATGGGTGTGCTTTACATGCGGGAATAGTAGGTTATGCTCACACACGTATTTTGGGTGCCGTAAATGCGAAAGTAGAATATTTTCAAAGTACCGGCTCAGGAGATAAACAAGACGAAAAAAATTTCGATCCTGCCTATGCTCGAACTTCTAATAATTTTGGAGAATATTATTTTGGAGAATATTATAGTGAAGTTTCTTCAGAGATGTCCAATAAAAAAATTACTAATTTTGGTGTGAGCATTTCTCCTTTAAAAAAAACAAACATAAGTTTAAATTATTATATATTTAATTCCTGGAGTAAAACAATAAGTGGAGCTAGAGATATAGGTGAGGAGTTAGATGCTGTTTTATTTTATAGATATTCGCCGCAGGTAAAGTTGCGGTTAGTATATGCGGTTTTTTTGCCGGGAGAAGCTTCTGTATCAGAGGGAACATCTGCCAGTAAAATTTTAGGTGAAATATTAGTGTGCTTTTAAAAAAATGTGAATAGGAATTTAGAATTGGTTAATTGATTGGATTATCCCTTTGAGGCGTCTGCCTGTTTGTCAGTCCATAAGGCGGATTATCCTCTCAAGGAGATAAGTTGGGAGTTTGTAATTTTTATTTTGATATTATGATTGTTGGGGAATTAGCTGCTTTTGAAATTTTTTATATTGGTTAATAAACGGTAAATATAAAAAATAAGAATTATTATAAATGATGAGTAAAAAGCTCCTTAATGACAAGGGGTTTTTTTGATTTGACAAATTATTTTAATTTTGCTAACATCTATACTTAATATTATTGCTTTTCCTAAGTTATTAAAGATAATGTATTAATGCTAACTATCTAAGCTATGGTTCTAAAAAGTTCAATGTTAGATACATATGCGCCCATAGCTCAGTTGGATAGAGCAGTTGACTTCGAATCAAAAGGTCGGGGGTTCAAATCCCTCTGGGCGCGTTTATATTTTTTTAAAGGTAAACTTATAAACAAATTATGTTGTTTATTGTTTTTTCTGCCGGATATTATTTATAAATCATGAATTGATTATGCGCCATTAGCTCAATTGGCAGAGTACTTGACTCTTAATCAAGGTGTTGAAGGTTCGATTCCTTCATGGCGCATTTGTTTTCAAAACAAAAAGATAATGTTGCGGTGGTGGAATAGGTATACCTGATTAATGATGCCAGAGTGGTGAAACTGGCAGACACGCACGGCTTAGGACCGTGTGCCGTGAGGCGTTGGAGGTTCGAATCCTCTCTCTGGCAGTAATCTTGCAAGCGGGTGTGTGCGGCTTAGATTTTTTATTTTTTTGTCTTTGTTTTGAGTTTTGAATTTGTTTGGGATTTCGTATTTCGGATTTAGTATTTATTTTTTTGTCTGTTGTCTATGGACTATCGAC
>JAGLHV010000141.1 GCA_023143305.1 bacterium
TAATGCTATTTTTAATTTGTTTAATTTTATCTATATTTACTTTAACTTCTTCTAATACTTTTTTGTCTAAATCTTTATCATCCAGTTTACCCGTTTTTAAAATTTCATTTAATTTATTTTCTAATTTATCTATATTCCACGACTTATAATCTGCTGCTATTTCCTTCACGTTCTTTTGTTTAATTTCTGAAATGTATTTTTCAATTACTGCGATTTCTTCAAATATTTTTTCGATTGCGGTGATTTTATCTGCATCTATTTCCAAAGTATATGTTGCCAGTCTTCTCCGGGCATCTCCCTCTGTTAAAACTTCAGAACCATCAACACTAACAGGTTCCATTTGTATAATTTCAACACCCTCTCCCCGGAAAATATTCTTCCATTCATCCCATGTTCTTTCTTTACTTCTCTCTTCTATCACTTTCTTCGCTTCATTTAAAATCGAAACGTTACGATGATAATTTATAACCTCATAATAACTTCCAGATTTCCGTTCTCCTATATATCCCTCCGGAATATTGTCATAATATTCGTACGGCGGTTTACTTAAATCAAGAGGATTATACATAACCCTTCTTATCCCAAAATTGTTAATATCCTCCTCTATAAAATCAATCGTTCCCAACCACACATTCCCGGAAGTATCCCTTAAAAACAGATACTGTAATTTTTTATCTTTAGAATAAAAAACATAGGCTTCACCTATTCCCTCTTTATAAAGTTCCGGATTTAACCTGACTTCAAATCTGGTTATTAATTTACTGAAATCCGGTCTAAGTTTTTTACTTTTAATCTTTAAATCTTCCGGTTTTATGTGCATTCCTTTTTGAGAATCCAATACTTTTCTACTTTCAGGCACATCTCTGATCATGTCTCTAATTCCTTCAGAAATTCCTTCCAATTCTTTTTCGTATTCTGTAGGAATTAAATATTGTAACGCACCGTAAAAAACTTTCTTTGCTTCCTCTCCGCTGACTTCCTGAGCAAAACCAACTTGAGAACGAATATCAAAAAGCACCTTTTGCATCTGTATTGGTAACTGAGTAGAAAATTTAAAAGCTGTCATACCTTTTCCAATCCATAAAGGGCTTCCGGGCTGCCCAAAATGACTGGCACTATGCCACAATCCTAAAGATAAAGAGCAGTAAAAAGACCTTATTACAATTTTACCGTCCGGACTTTTAATATATGCTACAACTGACTCCCGGTCGGTAATTTTATCACTCTTATAAGAATTGGATAAATAAATCGTATATTTGCCAATTTTATATTGATATTTTGGCCGAAATACTTCACTCTTTAATAATTCTCTCATTTCTTTTGGCCTAACTTTTACAGGCAAAACATCTATATCCTCATTATAAGCTCTTTCCTTATTACTTAGAATAGCCGCATTATTAACTATTGCTCCTGCTTCTTCGTTACTGAGCTTTTCAATGACCGGGGGTGCTTCTATTTTTATTCTTTCTTTATCCGCTCTTTCCTTTATCCTTTTTAGTATCCATCTCAACCCTAATACACCCAGAGCTATACCTATACCTCCAATTACTATCCCCGGTACACTTATCCCTAATAAAGATATTCCGGAAACAACATTTGTTACAACTCCCGATTCTGCCATAGCTATACCAACAAGTCCAAACACACTAAATATACTTACTAAGAAAGAGGTTAAAGCTATAAATGGAAATCTTTTTTCCGTTACCGGTTCTTCTTTCCATGTTTCTTCAAGCCTCGTTTTTAAAGTAGTTTGATCTCTCATTACCATAAATATTTTTATGTAGGTAATAATGTCTTCCACCTTGTTTTTTATCCCTAAAAACAATTTATCATCTTCTTTACTTTCATATAACATTGCAGCAGATTCTTTTAAAACGGTGAGATTGTTACCTATATTATGAATTATAGAAACAACAAGCTCATAGCGATATTCTTGATAATCCCGTTCCTTGTCGATATCAAATAAAGTCAAATTAAAGGTACTTCCATTTCCCTTCCCTGCTTCCCATTTATTAATATCCCTGCCTTCACTACTGACCCTAATATCCCCCCGGTATAACTCTTCTATAAATCTTTTAGCATAATGCAAACCTAACCCTGTACCCGTAATTTTCTTTCCTTCCCCAACTTCTACATCACCCCTGAATCCCTTGTTAAATATATTTTTTTGATCTTCAGAATTAATCCCCCTCCCATCATCTTTTATTTTAATTTGGATCCCTTCTTCTCTAGTCTGGGGATGTATGGCTTTTAAAATAGTTACCTCGATATTTCTTGCCCCATGTTCATTAGCATTAGTTATTAATTCAACTAATGTTTGTTCTATGTAATCACTAAATCCCTCTATTTGGGGTAAATTATCCCCCTCAGGTAATAATACATTAACATTACTTATTTTATTTGCCTCTATTACTGAATCAACTAATTCAATAATATCTACCTTTGCCGGTTTTACTTTTCCTTTTATTACTCTATCCAGTTGTTGACAGTTTTCTTTCAAAGCCGGTACAATGGCTACCAACATTTCCAGAGAAAGCCGGGAGAATTTTTCATATTTATCAAGATCAGTTTTTTCAATATCGGTTAATGTTTCTAATTCCTTAATCATTTTAAAAATATTTTCCGTTAATTTTTCAAAATTAATATCCCCGGAAAAATTATCAAATATTTGTCCGATAATAGTTTCATCTCTTTCAAATGTCCTTGATAATACTTCTACAAAATATTTATAAGGAAATTGTTGCAGTCCTCTTAAATACGGAGTTTCTTTATCTAATAATCCCAGTGTCTTAATATAATCATCTAATAAAATTCCTTCTTCATTTAATAAAGAAAGGGTCAATTGAATGTCCCAGGCTAATTGTTCCTGCTCAAAAGCATCGTCATCCCGCCCGGTTACTTCATACCTTAACTCGTGCATTAAAGCTACTATCAAAACTATATTGCGTATTTTTTCATCTTTGATTTCAACTATGGATTTGTTTATTCCGATAAAACCATTCTTCCCATGCTCCTCGGAGAAATAGTGGGGTTGGTCAAGAAGTGATAATACAATTTCTTCATTTAATGGCTCATAATATATACCAAAATATAATTCTTTCTCCAGGCTTAATGCTTTACTTAATAAACTAAGCATGCCCCCTTCACTTACTTTCATCCCCGCCGCATAATCTTCCCGGGTTAAAAGAAATTTAACATCTTTCGTGTCTGATATTGTTATTGGGATATAATGTTTTTCTTCGTCCGGCAAACTTTTTATCTTATTTTTTATCTCTTCAATATCATCTTCGACTTTTTCCACTGCTTCAGGAATTAGCTGCTGAACTCTTCCCTTCAACTTATTTACTATCTGTTCATTTTCCGGCTGTTCACTTAACCGGACAATTTTATTATTTAGTTCTTCCCCAACATCTTCTCCTTCAGCCAGCCGCTGGATATAACTCTGAATAATAATTAACTTCGAAGTAATCTGAGCATAAGTAATACCCATTTCCACCAACGCTTCTACCCACTCTTTCAATGTAACCGGCGCATATGTTAACCAACCAATCGATACTTTTACTCCTGATTCTTTTAATTCATTTAAAAGAGCAATTCTTTCCTTTATTTCCTTTATACTTAATTTTAATATCTCTTGATTAGTTGTTTTAAAACCTGCCGCCTCCAGTATTGCAATCTTTTCCATCCGTTCTTCAATAGCTTCCTCACCGACTATAAACCTATCTACAATTTTTTTTGCCGGCTCATGCTCTATTCCCTGCACTTCCAACAACTCATGTAAGATAGCCCCGGCTAATTGTTTTTCTGTCGCTCCTTTAATCATGGCCTTTAAAATAAATACATACGGTCCATTTAAAAATGCCCCTACCCAGGCTTTAAGCGTATTAGACTCATCCATAATAAACCACTTACCTTCGACTACTTTCAACTCTTCCGGATTATTAATTAACCCATCCAATTCTTTTTGTATAGCACCGGATAATTCTTTATTTTCCAATTCCGGAAATTCTCTTTTTAATAATTCCAGGGCATTAACTACCTTTTCTCTTTGCTTTGCCGTTAAGCTAACCTCCTTTTGCTTTAACCCCAGTCCGGCAATAATCGCATCTACTACCCCCTCTTCTATTTCCCAATGCAAAGCATTGAATGGACGCAAAGCCCCATCAAAAACATCCCCTATAATCTGTGCAATAGTTACTTTCTTTTTCACATCTACTTCCGCTGGTGTTACTACTTCCTCTACCGTTTCCTCCGGTTGTACTGTTCTTGCTTGCTCTAACTGAGCAACTTTTTGATTAATTTGGTTAATATGATTTTCTTTTGTTTTATCGGTTAAATATTCTGCTTTGTTTACTAAAGCAATTAAATCTTCCTGTGATTTTGAAATAAACTCTAGTTCTGTTTGAATGGACCACTCAGCTAATTCCTGTTCAATATAAGTAGCTAATCTTTTTATTTTTTCTTTTAAGGCAACCCCTTCTTTTGCCTGTGCCAGCTGACTGGCATATTGAGCAATTAACTCTTCCTGAGGGGCTTTATCTATGTCTACAATATTATCCAGATCCCCCCTTGCCAGAGCAATTCTTTTGGATAAAAGCTTTTGTTGAGCATCAAACCA
>JAGLHV010000142.1 GCA_023143305.1 bacterium
TTTATTCCGTACTTGATACGGGGCAGGAATGACGGTAATAAAACATTTTTGACATTACTAGCAAATGTAAAGGGAGGAACAGATGAAATTAACAGGAGCACAGATTTTTTTAGAGTGTCTTAAGGAGCAGCAAGTAGAAATACTTTTTGGAATTCCCGGGGGGGTGCTTTTACCTATTTTTGATGCACTTTATGATGGACCGATAAAGTTTGTTCTTGCTCGTCATGAGCAAGGGGCATCTCATATGGCTGATGGATATGCCCGGGTTACCGGCAAAGTAGGGGTTTGCATTGCTACTTCAGGCCCGGGGGCAACTAATTTTACTACCGGACTGGCTACTGCCCATATGGATTCTATTCCTATGGTTGCTTTTACCGGACAGGTAGCCACTTCTTTAATTGGTAATGATGCTTTTCAGGAAGCAGATACAACCGGTATTACCCGCTCAATTACCAAACATAATTATTTAGTTAAGGATGTTAAAGATCTGGCTAAAACTATTAGAGAAGCCTTTTATATTGCCCGCAGTGGACGGCAGGGTCCCGTATTAATTGATTTGCCTGCGGATATTCAAAAAATGAGTACTGAGTTTTTTCCTCCTGCTCAAGAGGTGGAAATTCGTAGTTACAAGCCTAATTACTTCGGGCATATGAAACAAATAGAAAAAGCAGTGGAATTGATTTCCTTGTCAAAGCAGCCGGTTATTTATGCCGGAGGGGGAGTAATTAGTTCAGGAGGGGCCAAGCAATTAAAGGAATTAGCTGAAATCACTCAAATACCGGTAACTACTACTTTAATGGGAATGGGGGGATTTCCCGGTACTTCAGAACTGTTTTTGGGAATGCTGGGAATGCATGGTACCCATTATGCTAATTTTTCTATACAGCAGTCGGATTTAATTATTGCTATAGGGGCTCGCTTTGATGACCGGATTACCGCAAAAATAGACGCTTTTGCTCCGGGAGCAAAAATTATTCATATTGATATCGATCCTACTTCCATTAGTAAAAATGTGAAAGTAGATATTCCCATTGTAGGTGACGTTAAGAATGTGTTAGAAAAACTAAATGAAATAATTAAACAGAAAAAAGATGAATTCAAAAAAAACAGATTGGAAAGTTGGCATAAGCAGATTGGAAAGTGGAAGGAAGAGAAACCCTTGAAATATAAGCAGGATAATAAATTGCGTCCGCAATTTATTATGGAAAAGATTTATGAAGCAACCAAAGGTAAGGCTGTTATTGTTACTGAAGTAGGGCAAAATCAGATGTGGGCGGAACAGTTTTATCAATACGATTATCCCCGTCATTTTCTTACCAGTGGGGGATTAGGGACGATGGGTTATGGGTTTCCTGCAGCAATCGGGGCTAAAATGGGGTGTCCGGAAAAACTCGTTTTTGATATTGCAGGGGATGGAAGTTTTCAGATGAATATTCAGGAATTAGCTACTGCAGTACAAAATAAAATAGCAGTAATAGTTGTTATTTTAAATAATAATTGTCTGGGTATGGTGCGCCAATGGCAGGAACTTTTTTATAAAAAAAGATATTCGGCTACCTTGTTTTCCGGTAATCCCGATTTTGTTAAAGTAGCAGAGGCTTATAATGCCGTGGGATTACGCATAACCAAAAAAGATGAAGTAGAAAAAGCAATAAAGAAAGCGATAGAGATGAAAAAGACAGTAGTTTTAGATTTTCATATAGAAAAAGAAGAAAATGTATTTCCTATGGTTCCTGCCGGTGTTCCCCTTGATGAAATAATTTGTGAACTGGCATAAATAAAAGTTTACCCGTAGAAGAAATGCTATTTATCTTAGTAAGCTTATGAATATAAAAGGAGGAAAGGTGAGACATACAATTGCGGTATTGGTAGAAAATAAGTCAGGTGTTTTAGCTAGAATTGCCAGTTTATTTAGTGCACGCGGGTTTAATATTGACAGCTTATCAGTAGGGGAAACAGAAGATGTGACTATTTCACGTATGACCATTGTTGTTCGGGGTGATGAGCGGATTTTAGAGCAGGTAATGAAACAATTAAATAAGCTGATAGATGTAATAAAGGTTAGTGATTTTTTAAATGTAAGCCATGTGGAAAGAGACTTTGTTATGATTAAAGTTAAAGCGGATAATTCTAACCGTTCTGAGATTTTACAAATAGTGGATATTTTCCGGGCAAAAATTATTGATGTTTCTGCAAAAACTTTAATTATTGAAATGACCGGAAATGCGGATAAAATCGAAGCTTTGATCAAATTGTTGCAACCCTTCGAAATAGAGGAAGTTGCCCGTACAGGGATTATTGCTATGTCCAGGGGAATGAATAAAATAAGATAGAGAAAAAACAAGGAGGATAATAATGGCAAAGATGTATTATGAACAGGATGCGGATTTAAAGGTTTTAAAAGGAAAAAAAATTGCTTGTATTGGGTATGGTAGTCAAGGGCATGCTCAGGCTCAAAACCTTAGAGATTCAGGATTAAATGTAGTAATAGGAGAAAAAAAAGGTGTGGTAAACTGGGATAAAGCGATAGAGGATGGTTGGAAGCCTCTTTCTGCTGCCGAAGCCTGCAAGGGAGCTGATTTTATTCAAATTCTTCTTCCTGATCAATTGCAAAATAAAGTTTATTATTCGGAGATTTTACCTAATTTAAAAAAGGGAGTAACATTAGGGTTTTCTCATGGATTTAATATTCGTTTTTATCAAATAGAACCGCCGGCAGATGCTAATGTAGTTATGGTAGCACCCAAGAGTCCGGGGCATTTGGTAAGAAGAATGTATGAGGAAGGGAAAGGAGTACCGGCTTTGTTTGCCGTGTATCAGGATAAGGCAGGAAAAGCAAGGGAAAGTGCGCTGGCTTATGCTAAAGGTATCGGAAGTACTAGAGCCGGAGTAATTGAAACTACCTTTGCCGAGGAAACAGAAACTGATTTGTTCGGGGAACAGGTGGTTCTTTGTGGTGGGCTGGTAGAGTTGATTAAAAAAGGATTTGAGACATTGGTAGAAGCGGGTTATCAACCGGAAGTTGCTTATTTTGAATGTCTGCATGAGGTTAAATTAATTACCGATTTGATTCAGGAAAAGGGTATTTCCGGAATGAATTATTCTATTTCCGATACAGCAGAGTATGGTGAATATAGCCGGGGAAAAAGAATTATTAACGAAAAAACAAAAAAAGAAATGAAAAAAATACTGGATGAAATAAAGTCAGGGGAATTTGCCCGGGAATGGTTATTGGAAAATCAGGTAGGGCGGCCGGTATTTCGGCAGGCAAGTAAAGATTCTTCCGAACATGCTATTGAAAAAGTCGGCCGGATTTTACGGGGAATGATGTCCTGGTTAAAAAAATAAGAACAAATAAGGAGTTTATTGTGCGTTTACCCTTTGTTCCGGAAGGAATGAGTTTTATTAAAATTTTTTTTGGGTTATTTTTGGCTTGTTATGTTTTAGGTAGAAATTTTGGTTCCTTATTCCTTTTTTTGAGTATCTTTTTTTTACTCTTATGTGTGTTTTGTATGTTTTTTTTCCGGGATTTACCCCGAAAGATTACTCCGGGTGAGGGATTACTTCTTGCCCCGGCGGATGGAATGGTTTTGGATATAGAAGAAGTAGAAAAAAAAGTTTTTTTTAAAGAGGAAAAGTTCAGAGTAATTAAAATTTTTATGTCGGTATTCAATGTTCATATTCAACGGGCTCCTGTAGCAGGAAAGATAATCTTTATAGAGTATAAAGAGGGAAAGTTTATGGCTGCTGACCGGAAAAATGCAGATAAGGAGAATGAACAAAATCTCATTGGTATAGAGGCTCATATTCCGGAAAACAAGGTTGCTGACCAATCCTCTCAAAAAGTATATGTATTAATAAAGCAGATTGCCGGATTAATTGCCCGGCGAATAGTTTGTCGGGTTAAAACAGAGGATGAAATAAAAAAAGGTGAAAAAATAGGGTTAATTAAGTTTGGCTCACAGGTAGATATTTATGTGCCGTATATTTTTGATGTAACAGTAAAAAAACAAGATAAAGTAAAGGCAGGAATAACGGTAGTGGCCAGGATAAAGGAGAATGAAAATGCGTAAAGGGATATATGTTTTACCCAGTTTGTTGACTGTGATCAATTTGAGTTTAGGTTTTTTTGCTATAGTTAATACTATGGAAGGTAAATTTTCTCTTGCTGCCTGGTTTATTTTAATTGCTATTGTTTTTGATATTCTGGATGGACGGGTAGCTCGTTGGACCGGGTCTACCAGTAAATTTGGTGTGGAATTTGATTCTTTTGCCGATTTAGTTTCTTTTGGAATAGCACCGGCTATTTTAATTTATCAGGCGTTTTTAATTAAATATAGTAAAATGAGTAAAGCCATAATATTGATTTTTATTGTTGCTGCTACTTTGAGGTTAGCTAAATTTAATGTGAAGGCACAGAATTTAGAAGAAGATAGTTTTCATTTTCAGGGATTGCCTGTTCCGGCAGCAGGCGGTTTTTTAGCGTCGTTTATTCTGGTCTATCAAATGTTTATTCAGGATATAAGTTCTAAAACTATTCCTTTTTTAATGAAGGAAATTCCTTTTATTAGCAAATTAATACCCCTGGGAATTGTTTTATTATCCTATCTT
>JAGLHV010000143.1 GCA_023143305.1 bacterium
GGAGTAGGTGCTTCCAGAGTGAGAGACCTTTTTGAACGGGGCAGAAAGAATGCTCCCTGTCTTCTTTTTGTGGATGAAATTGATGCTGTAGGAAGACATCGGTTTTCCGGTATAGGAGGGGGGCATGATGAAAGAGAGCAGACTTTAAATCAGTTATTAGTGGAAATGGATGGATTTGATACCACAGAAGGAGTTATTCTTATTGCCGCAACTAATCGCCCTGATGTTTTGGATCCTGCTCTTTTAAGGCCGGGACGATTTGACCGGCAAGTTATAATACCTAACCCGGATTTAAGAGGAAGAGAAGAGATTTTGAAGGTGCATGCCCGGAATATAAAAATGTCGTCCGATGTAAATATGAAAGTTATTGCCCAAAGAACGGTAGGTTTTGTGGGTTCTGATTTAGCTAATGTAGTTAATGAAGCAGCTTTGCTGGCAGCCAGAAAAGATAAAAAGTCAGTGGGAACGGATGACTTAGAAGAAGCTATAGATCGGGTTATTGCCGGTCCTGAAAGAAAAAGCAGAGTGATTTCTGAAAAGGAAAAGAAAATTATTGCTATTCATGAAGCAGGGCACGCTTTAATTGTTAAATTTGTTTTAGGTACGCATAAATTGCATAAGATTTCTATTATTCCCAGAGGTCCGGCTTTAGGTTACACTATGCCGTTACCCGTAGAAGATAGATATTTAAAGACGAAAAGCGAATTTTTAGATGAGATAACTACTGATTTAGGTGGACGGGTAGCAGAGGAAGAATTTTTTAGTGAAATAACTAATGGAGACTCAAGTGATTTGTTACAAGCTACAAAACGGGCCAGTAAAATGGTTCGTGATTTGGGAATGAGTGAAAAGATAGGGCCTTTGGTTTTTAAGCAAAGTCAGGGAGATGTTTTTTTAGGAAGGGATATAGCACAAAGAAAAGAGTATAGTGAGAGAACCGCTGAAATTATAGATAGTGAGGTTAAAAAAATTATAGATGAATGTTACAATCGCGCTAAAGTTTTGATAAAAGAACATAAAAATCTGGTAAAAAGAATAGCAGATGCCGTTTTAGAGAAAGAAGTTTTAGAGGGGAGTGAATTAGAAAAAATATTTGATCCGCAAGAAAAAAAAGATAATCGGAACGAAAAAGAAAATAAAAAAGAGAAAATAGCAAA
Source organism: bacterium (assembly GCA_023143305.1). GTDB lineage: Bacteria > CBDUZB01 > JAGLHV01 > JAGLHV01 > JAGLHV01 > JAGLHV01. Next base: position 1,158 of record JAGLHV010000143.1, read on the forward strand.
AAAAGAAGATAAAATAAAAAAAACGAAAGAAGAAAAGAAGGGTTAGATCTTTTCGTAAGGGATATATTTTTTATAAATTAGATAATTCGGAAGGTTTTTATGGATAAAAAAAAGATTGAAAAAGCGGTAGAAATGCTTTTGGAAGCTATAGGTGAAGATGTTACCCGGGAAGGTTTAAAGGATACTCCCAGAAGGGTAGCTGCAATGTACGAAGAAATTTTTGCCGGGATACAAAAAAACCCTTTGGAGGAATTACAACTTTATTATGAAGAAGAAAACTATGAGGAGATTGTTTTAGTTAAAAACATTCCTTTGTATTCAATGTGTGAACATCATCTTATTCCCTTTTTCGGCCGGGCGCATGTTGCTTATTTACCGGCTAAGGGAAGAATTACCGGGCTTTCTAAGATTGTTCGGGTGGTTGATATAATTGCCCGGCGTCCACAATTACAGGAAAGATTAACTAAACAAATAGCAGATTGTATAATGCAGGCAGTAAAACCTCAGGGGGTTTTAGTTATTATAGAAGCAGAACATTTTTGTATTACTATGCGTGGAATAAAAAAAAGTGGTGCTCAGACAGTTACTTCGGCAATGAGGGGTGTTTTTCTAAAAGATGCCCGAACCAGAGCGGAAGCTATTGCCTTGATTAAAGATAAGGGATATAATATTTAGATCGGTTTCATAATATTATTTTAATGTCTATTTTTTGTTGAAGGGTAAAGGGATAATAAGATGGTCATGAGAGTAATTGAAAAAAATACTTTAAAAAGTATTAAGGCGGAAATGGAAAAAATAGGGGTTAATGCTAAAGGCATAGAATTAATGCTAAAAAAAGGCATTTTTAAATTAATAAAAATAGATAAAATAAATAATAAAGCAGCTAATTTATTAAAACAGGAAATGCTGGTAAAAGGTGGAGAAGCAGCTATAAATTACAAGGTAGCCGATTTTAAGGAAGGTTATACAGATGTTCTTTTAATGGGGACGTTAGAACAATATAGTCAACTGGTTAATCATTTAATAGAACAGCCCTTTGGTTTAAAAGAAGTAGCCAAACAAATAGATGTTGTTTTAAATAATTCGTCTGAAAGAAATTTTAAAATAAAATGTGGTGGATATTTGCTCGATTTTAATAAAAAAACTTATATCATGGGTGTTTTAAATATTACCCCTGATTCTTTTTCTGATGGAGGCAAGTATTATACTAATTGCGATAAAGCCATATTTTGTGCTCAACAAATGGCCGAAGAGGGAGTGGATATCATTGATATAGGAGGTGAATCTTCCCGTCCCGGTGCCATCCCTATTTCAGAAGAAGAAGAAAAAAAGAGAATACTTCCCATAATAAAGAAGCTAACTAAAAAGATAAAGATTCCTATCTCTATTGATACCTATAAGCCGGGTGTTGCCAGGGCAGCAATTATGGAAGGAGCAAGTTTAATAAACGATATTTCCGGGTTACAGGATGAAGAAATGATAAAGGTAATAAATGAATTTAATGTGCCGGTAATAATTATGCATATGCAGGGTAGTCCACAATGTATGCAGGAAAATCCCCAATATAAAGAAGTAATAAGTGATATAATTTCTTTTTTTCAGGAGCGTATTCAACGGGCAGAAAATAATGGTATAAGTAAAGAAAATCTTATTCTGGATCCGGGGATTGGTTTTGGAAAAACAACGAAACATAATTTAGAAATTTTAAGAAGATTGGAAGAATTTAAAATATTAGGTTGTCCTCTTTTAATAGGAACTTCACGAAAACGATTTATTGGTGATATTTTAGAATTACCTGTCGGTCAGAGATTAGAGGGTTCATTGGCTACCTGTTTGTGGAGCATATTTAAAGGTATAAATATTTTACGGGTACACGATGTTTTATCAACTGTACGGGCAGTAAGAATGGTAGATGCAATTTTATATGGATGAAATTTAAAACTGATAAATAACGAAGGATAACGGTTATGGGGAAAATTTTAAGTTTTGCGCAAAACTTATGGCAAGGGTATCTGGTTAATATTTTAGATATTATAATTGTAGGATATATTTTTTATAGAATACTTTTATTGATTAAAGGTACGAGGGCTTTTCAGGTATTAAGAGGGATTCTTATTTTAGTGGGAATTACTGTAATTGCAGATTCTCTTCATTTTACGGTATTATCCTGGCTTTTAACCAGGTTTTGGCTGGCAGGGGTAATAGCTCTGGTAATTGTTTTTCAGCCGGAATTACGGAGAGTTTTAGCTCAATTGGGAGGAAGTAGATTATCAAGAATATTCTTAAAAGATGATGTTGCTTTTGTTGAGGAAATTATAAAAAGTATAAAAGCTATTATATCCCGGGACTGGGGAGCTTTGATTGTTTTAGAACAACAGACCGGGTTGAAGAATTTTGTTGAAACAGGGGTTATAATTAATGGTGAAATTTCTAAGGAATTGATTTGTTCCGTATTTAATCCTGATTCACCGTTACATGATGGGGCAGTGATTATTCGGAACGATCAAATTATAGCAGCCGGTTGCATTCTTCCTCTTTCTCAAGAACGAAATATAAGCAGGATTTTAGGAACACGTCATCGAGCAGGTGTGGGGTTAACTGAGGTTTCTGATGCCTGGGTGATTATGGTTTCTGAGGAAACAAGATTGGTTTCTTTAGCCAGAGAAGGAAGGTTAGAAAGAGGAATAGAAATAGATGAATTGAAAAAATTACTTAGACAAAATTATAAGTCAAGATATCGAGAATATCCTTTCTTAAAAAAAGTGATATAACTCTTTTTGTTGTACTTCAAAAGTTTATTAAAAAATTAGATTTTTTTAAGTATAATATTTTATAGTTATTGATAATTAAAAAGGAAGATAAATTTAAGATATTAAGTAATTTTTTATTTGTAGAATTTTCGTTGAGGATGGTGTTAGGAAATGAAAGACGGGTGGAAAAACAATTTAAGTTTTAAAGTAATTGCTTTTGTTTTAGCTGTCGTTTTGTGGTTATATCTTAAAATAATTAGAGGATAAAAATTAAAATAATAGTAATAGCTAAAAAAGGGGAGCAGTAAAAATGCCTAAACTGGGAGTAAATATTGATCATGTTGCAACATTAAGACAGGCAAGATTGTCTAAAGAGCCGGATCCTATTGCCGCAGCAGTTATGGTAGAATTAGCCGGAGCAGAAGGAATAACAGTGCATTTAAGAGAGGACAGACGGCATATTCAGGATCGCGATGTTTTTTTGTTAAAAGAAACGATAAAAACCAGGTTGAATTTGGAAATGGCGGCAATTGATGAAATGGTAAAAATTGCTTGTAAATTAAAGCCGGATACTGTTTGTCTTGTTCCGGAAAAAAGGAAAGAACTAACTACTGAGGGCGGATTGAATGTTTGTATTAATAAGAATTATTTAAAGAAGGTTGTCTCTATTTTG
>JAGLHV010000144.1 GCA_023143305.1 bacterium
ACTACTTCTTTGCTGGTATGGAATAATAATGGCAGGCAAGAAAAATATTATGTGCAAGTATTGCATTCGTTACTTCCTAAACCATTAATTCAACTACAGGTTCAGGTAATAGAAATGAAAACCGGTTCACTTAAAAAGTTGGGTATTCAATGGGTAGATACTATTTCTTTCGGGGAAGAGAATATTCCCGGTGTTTTTGATTTAGGCACTATTGAGCGAATGACCAAGCTTACAGCCAGTTTAAACATGCTGCTTCAATCAGGGGAAGCACGTATTTTAGCAAAGCCAAATCTGGTATCTGTAAGCGGAGGGAAAGCGGATTTTCATGTAGGAGGAGAAATTCCTTTTCTCGTTCCTCAGGAAGAAGGCAGAACTACTGTGGAATGGAAGCAATATGGAATAAGTCTGAATATTAGCCCTGTTGGTGACGAAGTAAAAAAAATAATTGCTTCAGGGATTACAGTTAGTTTAAGTTTGTTAGATTACGACAATGCCGTAAAAATGGAAGGATATTTAATTCCGGCTATTACCCAGAGGAAAGCCGGTACGCAAGTACAGGTTCCTGCCGGAGCTACTATTGTGATTGCAGGACTAAAGCAGACAATAGAGCAAAAAAGAGAACAGAAAGTGCCTGTTTTAGGAGATATTCCTTTGTTGAAATATTTTTTTAAAGTGGCTGATTTTGATAAAGGAAGTACAGAGGTTACTGTGTTTATTACCCCAACTTTCCTGAAGATCAATTAAGGAGTAAAGAAAGAGAAAGAGTTTGTTGATTTTTCCTAAGTTTAAAACAAAACTGTTTCCTTAGATAATATAAAAATGACTAAAATTAATCCGGATCAAGTTTTACCTTTAGTAAGAAAGCCTTCGCGATATACTAATTTTGAATGGAATAGTATACATAAAAAGGGAAGAAATCTTTTGAGATTTTGTTTGTGCTTTCCCGATCTTTACGAAATTGGCATGTCCAATCTGGGAATGCAGATTTTATATAATATTATTAATTTTCGTAATGATGTGTTTTGTGAGCGGGTCTATGCTCCGGATGTAGATTTAGAAAAAATTTTGCGCAAAAAAGATAGTCCTCTTTTTTCTTTGGAGACAAAAAAATCCTTAAGAGAATTTGATGTTTTAGGATTTTCCATCCCTTGTGAATTAAATTATACCAATATTTTAAATATTCTTGCTTTAGCAAAAATACCGTTATATTCCAGAGAGCGGGAAAAAGGATTTCCCTTGATTATTGCCGGTGGGTTTGCAGTTTGTAATCCGGAACCGATAGCTGATTTCATAGATGCTTTTATTCTGGGAGAAGGAGAAGAAGTTATAGGAGAAGTGATTGATGAGTTTTCTAAAATAGGATATAAAAAACAAAATTCAAAAAAAGAAATATTACTGCACTTAAGTAAGATTCCGGGGGTATATATCCCTTCTTTTTATAGTGCAAATTATAAAAAAAACGGCATTCTTAAAAGTATTATTCCCAATCAGGAAAATATTCCGGAAAAAATAAGTAAAAGAGTAGTGGATTTAGAAAAAGCTCCTTTTCCTCTCCGTCCTTTAGTTCCCCTGATGGATGTTGTGCATAATCGGTTAACTTTAGAAATTCAGCGCGGTTGTACCCGGGGATGTAGGTTTTGTCAGGCAGGAATGATTTTGCGTCCCAGAAGAGAAAGAAGTAAAAAGAAATTAATGAAGATTACCGAAGAATGTTTGAGAAATACGGGATTTAAAGAGATTTCATTGCTGTCACTGTCTACCAGTGATTATACTCAGATTTTAGATTTGCTGGATTCCCTTGATAATAAATATAAAGACGAAAGAATATCTATTTCTCTTCCTTCGTTAAGAAGTGACTGTTTTTTTCCTGTTTTAGCAGGACATTTACCAAAGGTTAAAAAAACAGCCTTGACTTTTGCTCCTGAAGCGGGGAGTCAAAGATTGCGGGATATTATTAATAAAGGAATTACGGAAGAAGATATATTTTCTTCTATTGATTGTGCTGTACAATATGGCTGGAAGAAAATTAAGTTGTATTTTATGATTGGATTGCCTTTTGAAGAAGATGAAGATATCCAGGCAATAGAGTTATTAGTAAAAAAAATTAAGAAGAAACACCCCTTTCTGAATCTTAATTTCACGGTTTCTTTTTTTGTTCCTAAGGCCCATACCCCTTTTCAATGGGTGGCCCAGGAAAGACAGGAAGAGTTAATAAGAAAAAAAACATATTTAAGTAAGGTCTTGCCGGGCAAGGTAAAAACATCGCAGGTCGAAAGTAGTTTTTTGGAAGCTGTGTTTGCCCGGGGGGATAGGAGGTTGGGGAAGGTTATAGAAGAAGCTTATCTTAGGGGATGCCGGTTAGACCAGTGGAGGGAACATTTTCAATTTATTCTCTGGAAGGAAGCGTTTGATAAAACAGGGATAGATCCGGCAAGTTACAATCAAAGGACGAGAGATTCCAAAGAATTATTTTGCTGGGACCATTTGGATTTCGGAGTGGAAAAGGAATTTTTGCGAAGAGAATATCAAAAAGCTAAAAAAGGGAAAACAACGGGTGATTGTTATCAGGAAAAATGTAATGATTGCGGATTGAACAAAAAAATGGATAACAATATGATTTATAATATAAAGGTAAAAAATAAAAAGACCAGGGTAATTTCAACAACAAAGAAAAAGAAGAAAACAATAGAAAATGAAGTTTTTGTTGAAAAAAAAGTACAAAAAATAAGGATTAAATTAAAAAAAGGGAAACAAATAAAATATATTTCCCATTTAGGATTTATAGATAATTTGCGAAAAGCATTGCGTAGAGCAAGGTTGCCTTTTGTTTATTCGCATAAATTTAATCCTCAAATAAAAGTTTCTTTTAGTCCTGCTTTACCGGTAGGATATATTAGTGATATGGAATTTATGGATGTAGAATTAACTCAAAAGTTGGATTTAAGAGAGATAAAGAAAAAAATAACAATACAGTTGCCTGTCGGTATGAAGCTGTCGGGAATAAAAGAAATTATCCTTTCCAGCCCTTCTTTAGAGTCATTGATTGATAGGGCCGAATATATTATTAAAGGGACGAAGATTAAAAGTAAAACAGCAGATAAAATAAAAGAGTTTTTATCAAAAGAAGAAGTGTTGATAACCAAACAGACAAAAAAGGGATATAAAAAAATAAATATATGTCCATTAGTTTTTAGCATAAACTGTGATAATAAAGGGGTAATAAATTTAGTTTTATGCTGTGGACAGGGGGGGCAGATAAAACCGGAGGTAGTTATCAGGGAGATTTTTAATTTAAATGATGAAGAGACGAAGACTTTAAATATAAAAAGAATAAAATTATTTAATAGTTCGGGAACAACTATTTTTTAAAATTTATAGATGGTTTTTAATGAATTAGATAGGGAGGTATAATTGGACAGAGAAATAATAGTTAATTGTAATGAAGAAGAGATTAGAATTGCTATTTTAGAAAAAGAGAAACCTGTAGAATTTTTCATAGAGAGGGGAGAAGAAAAAAAAATAGTGGGAAATATTTACAAGGGAATAATAGCAAACATTCTGCCGGGAATTCAATCAGCTTTTGTTAATATCGGTTTGGAGAAAAATGCTTATTTAGATTTTTCGCATATAAAGGAAGCCGACAGGAAAAAATTGGTTACCGGAAAAGAAATTATTGTCCAGGTAATTAAGGAAGCTATTGGAACGAAAGGAGTTAAAGTTTCTAATCTTATTTCTTTGCCGGGGAGATCCCTTGTGTATATCCCTGACAGCAAAAAGATAGGCGTTTCTCAGCTTATTACGGATAAGAGCGAAAGAAAAAGATTAAGAGAAATAATGAGCAGTATTTTGTCGGGCAATGACGGCTGTATTATTCGGACGGAAGCAGAAGGTGCTGTTATAAGTGATTTAAAACGCGAGACTAGATTTTTAACTAATTTGTGGAAATCTATTACTAACCGATACCGCGTATTTTCTGCACCTGCTTTACTGCACAAAGATTTGAGAATTATATTCAAAGTAATAAGGGATATGTTGTCTTTAAATGTAGATTTGTTTTTAATTGATTCTTCCAAGGAGTATGAAGCTGTTTTAGAATTTGTCAGTTTAGTCCTTCCTCATCTGAAAAAGAAAATAATTCTTTACCAGGATAAAACTCCCATATTCGAAAAATATAATTTAGAAAAAGAAATAAAAAAGGTAAAAAAACCCAGAGTGAATTTGCCTTCCGGAGGGCATATTATTATTCAGGAAACAGAAGCTCTATGCGCTGTTGATGTAAATAGCGGCCGTTTTGTGGGTAAGAAAAATTCCGAAGAAACAGCTCTGGCAGTTAATTTAGAAGCAGCAGTGGTTATTGCCCGCCAATTAAGGCTGAGAAATATCGGGGGAATTATTATTATGGATTTTGTTAGTATGCGCTACCGAAAAAATAACGAGAAAGTAATTACCATTTTACAAAAAAACATAAAAGCGGATAAAGCAAAAATTAAAATAGTTCCTGTAACTAGTTTGGGTGTAGTGGCAATGACCCGGGAAAGAAAAAG
>JAGLHV010000145.1 GCA_023143305.1 bacterium
TTTTCTGCAATTCTTCCTTCCTCAAGAGCATCAAGAATTTCATCAACAATCTCTTCCGTTACTTCTCCGTACCAGTAATTATCCGGATATATTATCATTACCGGGCCTTTCTCGCATTGCTTCAGGCATCCTGTACTGGACACCATTGCATCTATTCCCCGGTCAATGATTTCTTCCTCCAGGTACTGCAGAAGACCCGGGGCTCCTTTTTTGTTACATATTCCCTGGGGTTCACCCGTAAGTCTAAACGAATTACAGACAAAAATGTGGTATTTAGGTTTGTTCATTATTACACTCCTTATATATATTAAAATTAACCTTCTGTTAAAGAACCTTTTTACCTTTATTACCTGCCCGTCAGTTTGTTAGGCGGGTCATTCCTGCGAAAGCAGGAATCTATTGCATTATAGATTCCGCATCCCCCACTTTCGTGAGGACAGGCAAGTGCGGAATGACAGAACGTGTTATTTTGCTTTTGTTGATTAATCCCTATGCTTCAACAAGCACTTTCTGACTATATTTCTTTAAAATTTTATAGCATTCTCTATTATCTTTCCCTAACAAACCCACCGCATCTGCCCTACATCTTACACAACGACGCATTTGAGAAATATATTTACTTGCCTTTTCTCTGATTTCCAGAACAGACTCAGGAAAGGGTTCTTTAATATTTTCAAAAACAGTTCCTTTAGTTGTATAATATGGAATACAATTCATAATATCCGCACCCAGTTTAGATACTCTTTTAGCTACATTTTCAAGATGGTGATCATTAATACCGGGGATTATTACCGAATTAACCTTTACCGCAACCCCTCTTTCTTTGAGAGAACTAATAGCCTTAAGTTGATTATCTAATAATATCTCAAATCCTTTATCCGGGTTATATATTTTTTTCTGATATCGGATCCAGGAATATATCTTAACCCCAACCTCAAAATCAACAGCATTCACAGTTATCGTCACGTGGCTTACATTAAGTTCTGCAATTCTTTCTATATAAGGATTAATATTAAGTCCGTTTGTAGATAAACACAGAATTATCTCCGGATATTTTTCCCTGATCAGTTCCAGGGTTTTCATTGTTTCTTCTGCATTAGCAAAAGGGTCCCCCGGACCGGCAATGCCTACCACTGAAATAGCAGGATTTTTCTCAATCACATATTCAAGATAATGAAGAGCTTGATACGGAGAGAGTAGAGCACTGGTAACTCCCGGGCGACTTTCATTAACACAATCATATTTCCTGTTACAGAAATTACACTGGATATTGCAGTCCGGTGCTACCGGAAGGTGAACTCTTCCAAAAATATGCTTCGCTTTATCGTTAAAACAAGGATGATTTGATCTATTAATAGTCATTTTTAACTTCCCCTCCTTTTTTTACATATATTAGACTTCTGCAAAATAGCCTTTTTACCTTTGTTGTCATTCCTGCGAAAGCAGGAATCTATTGATATTTAAAAACATTATAGATTCCGCATCAAGTGCGGAATGACAAAATATTGTATTTTGCAAAACTCTTTTACATATATGAATATCCGACAGGTGATGTTTCCTGCTTTCTCTCAATAACCGCATTTAAGATTCTATCGAACAACTGTTGCGTTCCTCCATAGCCCAAATGTAGGATTCTTTGACCGCCCAATCTATCATGTATCGGAAAACCAATCCTTATTAGCGGTACACCCATTTTTCTTGCTAAGTAGTATCCTTTGCTGTTGCCCAACATGAAATCAAGTCCTATTTTCGCGGATTCTTCCCCTATCTGTTCAAAATCATATCCTTCCCGAATTATTATCTCTTTGCCGTAGGCAGAAGCAATCTCAGGTAGAACCTTTTTCAGGGTTCCCGTTTTCGCTCCGGTAGCACAAAAAACAGGAACCGCTCCTATTTCAAACAAAAACGAAGCAACAGCAATAACCAAATCTTCTTCCCCGTAAACAAGGACTTTTTTACCGAATATATATTTATGTCCATCCGTATAGGCATCAATAAGTCTTGCCCGGGCAGACCGGTATTTGCGAGGTATTTCTTTACCACTAATTTTTTTTAAATTATTGAAAAACAAATCAGTCAATTTTATCCCTATGGGTAAACCCAATGAAAACCGCGGTACAGAAAAATCATTTTCTAAAAACGCGCCTGCCGTTTTTCTTGTTTTCAGGCTATGTCCTAATTCTATTATTCCTAAAGAGTCTCCCAGAGACGCTATTTGTTCAACTGTCGTTCCACCCTGCGGTATTTTTTGATATTCTTTCCAGGGGCCACCATCCAATGTTTCGGAATAATCAGGCAAAATTACCCGGCCAAGATCAAAGTCAGCTGCAAGTTCTTTTAAATATCTTATGTCCGCCGGGGAAACTAATCCCGGAAAAATTCCAATTTGTTTAAGTTTTTTTTCCTTCCTGGCTATTGCCGAAACAATAGCAAGTACCGCAGCGTGAAAACCATCCATATGTGTCCCGATATAACTTGGTGTCGAAATATGAACAATTTCCGGTAAACTTTCGGAGACGTGTTTCAAGAAAAATTCGCGTAGTATCATGTCAACGTCGTCACCAATCGTTTCAGTTAAACAGGTAGTAGCCACACCTATAAGTTTTGGTTGATATTGTTTACAAATATTTTCAAGTCCGCTTATTAAATTTTGTTTTCCTCCGAATATTGCCTCTTTTTCGGAAAAATTGGAAGAAGCAATATCAACCGGCTCTTTAAAGTGATTAATAAGATAGCGGCGAATATAAGTTGAACATCCCTGCGATCCATGCAAAAAGGGCATCGCTTCTTCAATACCGCGTAACACAAGGCTGGCTCCCAGCGGCGCACATAATTTACACGAATTTCGAGTGGCTGTATAAAGATTCTCTGTTGTCTTCATTTTTCACCTCGGTTTTCTCTCCGTGGCATAAACTGCCAAACCGGACTCATAATCGATGCATAAACCTCTCGGGCAAAATTAAGCATCCCGTCAAAACCCGCCAGCGCAATCTGGCGTTGATGGTTATGATCGCAGTAGCCGATACCCAATTTATAAGCCAACGGCCGTTCCTTAACGCCGCCAATAAAAACATCAACATCCTTTTCCATTATAAACCGGGATAATTCCAGGGGATTAGCATCATCGACAATTATTGTTCCTTCCCCACACATCTCTTTCAACCGCTGATAATCCTCTTTATTACCTGTTTGCGAACCCACTACAACACTTTTTATTCCCAGATAATGAAGGGCCTTAATCAAAGAAAAAGCTTTAAATGCTCCCCCCACATAAATCGCCGCTTTCTTCCCTTTCAGTTTCTCTTTATATTGATTAAGAACCGGCATTAAGCGACAAATTTCACTATTGGTCAATTCATAAGTTCGTTGACATATATCTTTTTTCCCAAAAAAGTCTGCAACCTTATTCAAGGCTTCTACCATATCTTCAATACCAAAATAGGAAACACGAATAAACGGTATTCCATACTCTTTTTCCATCATTTTCGCCAAAGGAAGCATCGAACCGGAACATTGCACAACGTTAAGTCTTGCTCCGTGTGCCTTCTGTATATCGGCAATTCTCCCGTCACCGGTTATCGTAGCAACCACCTCAACCCCCATACGGCGATAATAGTCTTTTATCATCCATGTTTCGCCTGCAATGTTGAAATCACCCAATATATTGATGCTATACTTGCCAATATTATCTACCGTTCCTGTTCCGACCAGAGAAGCTAAAGCGGTACATGCAGCACGATACCCATCTTTTTTTGTTCCCTTAAATCCCTCAGAATGAACGGAAAGAACCGGAATATTCTTTTCCTTACTCACTTTCCGGCAAACCTCATCTATATCGTCTCCGATAATTCCGATAATACAGGTTGCATATACAAATGCTGCCTTAGGTTTATATCTATCTATAAGCTCACACAATGCCTTATAAAGTTTCTTCTCCCCGCCAAAAATAACATTTTTCTCCTGAAGGTCTGTGGAAAAACTCAGACGATGCAGTTCAGGCCCTGATGATAATGCCCCCCTGATATCCCAGGTATAAGCAGCACAACCAATAGGTCCGTGCACCAGATGTAACGCATCAACTATGGGGTATAACACTACTCGCGACCCACAAAAAACACACGCCCGCTGACTAACCGAACCGGCAATACTATGTCTCTCACACTTCATATTAAAAGGTTGCTCGCCTTTGAGATATATTTGCTCTTTTCTCTCTTCCAGTATCTGTATTTTTTTCATTCTTTTCCCCGCACGAAACATTTTTTGATTACATTACCAGTTCAAAGCTTTCTTCAAGTGAATCTCTATCCTGTCTATCCATAAGTGCTTCCAGAATCTTCTCCAGAATTCTCATTGCCCCGGTATACCCCACGGTTGGGAAATAGCTGTGGCCGATTCTATCCAATATCGGAAATCCCATTCTTATAAACGGTATGTCTTCATCTCTGGCAATATATTTACCGTATGTATTTCCTATAAGTAAATCAACCGGCTCATTCTTTATCCAC
>JAGLHV010000146.1 GCA_023143305.1 bacterium
AACATATGAAATCAATGGAAGAGTTAGCAAAAGATGATTTTAAAAGAAGTTGGATGGCAATGTCGGACGATAGTTTGAAACATAATATTAAAAAAGCCTTACCAGAATTGTCAGATGAACAGATAGAGAGCACTCTGCAATATATGAAGAAGAAAAGAAGAGAGGATCCTCTTGCGTTATTGCAACCAATTTCTTATGGTGAAAAAAGCGGACAAATTCTCATATCTCATCTTTCACCGAATTTTGAGTTAGGTTTTTTCTTAGCGCAACTTACCGGGTCTATTATATATACAGATAACTTACATCGATGGAATGAAATCAAAGTAGCGGTTAATCCTATAAATAAGTCGCAGGACACACCATGGGAGTCTTTAACAAAATGTTTAGAAAAAAGCAAAATCGTTTTTGAAGGAAATCCTGTGCAGAATTTGAAAATTCGCAGGGCTGCTAAGCTCGGTGCCATAAGGAACGTATTAAGAAAAATCAATGTGATCGCTCAAGAGGAATCTTCTTCAGATCGAATAAAAGAGCATGCCGACAGCTTATCGAAGGATTTTATTCGTTCCCATAAGAAATTGTTTGCGGAATTTGATTCGATTCAGAAACATGACAAAGAAAATACATCAGAAATGCCGTTAGCAGCTTTTAATGGACATCTTAGCTGTGTTATTCCACCATCGGGATTTGGAGTTAACGCCATACATCGTCTTTTATTGTCTTATGGAAATATTAATTATTTGAAATCAGTGCCAATGGCGATGTTTATCAAATTTGATGAACCCATTAACAATGAGGATGAAGAATGACCGAAGAATACTTCCCCGACATAAATCGTGCGGTGGTGATCATGAAGCTCAAGAAGCCGTTTATTGACTGGCTTATTTATGCCAGCAAGGAATATGACGGGCCTGGTTACGAGTTGAAGCCAGAAGGAGGTTGAAACCGAGGGCTTTGACTCAAAGCACGTCTATCTTACCCCGGCGTATAACGAAAATGGTAAATACGATAAATTTCTCAAGAAACATTGCACTGATATTTTTGAACATGAATTGAGCAGATGGTATGCGGATCCAGAGATGTGGCCGAAGGATAAATCATGGAATGTTTTTTGGGAATGGTTCAATTGTGAGATCCAGACCATGGTTTTTGATACGATACCGGATAAGCCTTTGGATCATGAAGAATAAGAATTTGCATCAGAAAGCCTCTCAAATCCTTCTGTTAAAACTCTCAATAATTTTTACTATTTTGTAGTAAAGACCCTATTGAAAAAGATTCTCATTGGAATATGATGGGAATAAAAGGGGATTTGCTATTTTATAGTAATGGCCGAAAAAGATTTTAGATAGTCTAAGATTGAAGTAGAAAGTATAACGACTATTCATTGCGGCCGCTTTGGTTGATTCGGATAGCCTGTTTTTTCGAGTGAGCGATTGCGGGTTTTTTTATTTTATTTCCGACACTTTTTTGAAAAAAGGGGAATCTACATCTTGAGATGAGAGACTTTGGCAAAAAAAGTTTCCTTAAAAAAATATTCCTTTGAATTACCGTTCCAGGAGAGGGAATTAGTCCTTAAAGAGATTTGGTTTTTTTATATTTAAATAAACAAATATAAGAAGTTAGATTTTGGCGAAATAGTAAACTTTTGGATATTCAGAAATTAAAAAAGAAGAGATGCCTTTTATTCTGCCTGTAAAAAAGAAGTGTGTTTAAAAAATGGAAGTCAGAATAAATCTTGACACTACTCTTAATACTTACTTGTTGAAATTACCAATCCAAACTTATATAATAAACCATATTTAAAAAAAAATAAAAATTCATCTTCAATAAATATGGGTGTATGTCAAAAAATGAGGGAAAATTAAAAAAATATAATTATTTAGAGGTGGGTATGATAAAAAAAGCATTTGAACAGGAAACCGAATTGAGAAAAAATATGCGCGGAGGGCAGGGGGAAATAACTATTAAGCATCATTTTAAAAAAGATGAAATTAACGCTTCCTGCCGGCTTTGTGCACAGCTTAAGATACCTCCCGGAGCAGGGATAGGCCTACATGAGCATAACGATGAGGATGAGATATTTATTATCCAGCAGGGAAAAGGGATTATAGTTGATAATGGTAAAGAAACGGAAGTAGGAGTTGGTGATGCGATATTAACCGGTAAAGGAGCTGAACATTCTATCAAAAATATAGGACAGGATGAACTTTTAGTTACTGCAGTTATTATAAAATATAATTAGACGGTGAAAAAAATATGAATTTTCCGCAAGAAGTCTTATTGCCCCAAAAAACTATATTTAAAAAAGGTTCTGCCTTACAAATTGCTGAAGAGTCTTTGGAATATGGTTCGCAGGGATTAATTGTTTATGGTAAATCTTTTGAACGAAGTGGAAAAAAAAATAAAATTTTAGTTCAATTTCCCTCTTATACAAAAGTAGATTTTTTCTGCAGGAGTGGTGGAGAACCAACACTTGATGAAATAACCCGGGTTATAAACAAAGCGAAATCAATAAATGCAGACTGGATTACCGGCATAGGTGGTGGGAGTGTTTTGGATTTAGCTAAAGCTTCAGCCGGACTGTTTAATGCCGGCGAGAAACCTGCTTTTTACCAGGAAGGAGGAAAATTAGAGGAGAGAGGTATTCCTTTTATTGCTGTACCGACAACTGCGGGAACAGGTTCGGAAGCAACGATTAATTCTGTAATTATTAATAAAGAAAAAAGGGTTAAACTTTCTATAAGAGATAAGACTTTTTTAGCAAAAAAGGTTATTCTTGATGTTGAACTTTTAGAGGATTTACCCCCTCTTGTAATAAGCTATGCAGCAATGGATGCGTTGGTTCAGGCATATGAATCTTATATTTCAAAAAATGCCACCTGGTTTAGTGAAAATTTTGCCCTAAAAGCAATAGAGTTGATATGCAAAAATATCCTGCCGGCATACGAATCCGGCAAAGAAGAGAATTTGTCTTCTCTTTTGTTGGGAAGTTATTTTGCCGGAATAGCATTTGCTTCTTCACGGTTGGGTGTAATTCATGGTATTGCTCATCCGTTGGGTGCGTTGTATAGTTTACCCCATGGGCTTATTTGTTCGGTTTGTCTTATTCCTTCTATAAAAATCAATAAAGAAATTATGGGTAAAAAATACGAAATTATGAGTAATCTGGCAGGAATGGATTTAATAAAAAGGGGTGAAATGTTACTACTTGCTTTTAAAATATCTTCACCTTTTAAGGGAAAACCTTTAATTGAAAAGGAAAAGATTATTGAACAAACTCTTAAGTCCGGTTCTACGGCTGCCAACCCTAAACCTATAAATGCTAAAGATGTGGAATTTATATTAAGAGAAATTTTTTAAGTTCCCGGAAGGGAACCTACATAAATTTGTTCTTTATGGACGCTCTTTTACCTTATACCTTAGACAAAAAAAATCCCCAAAAAGTTCCTTAAAAAAATATTCCTTTGAATTACTATTCCAGTACATACAATTCATACTTAAAGGATTTATTTCTCCGAGATATAAGTAAATATTAAAACTCATATTTTAGAGAAAGGATAAATTTTAGATATTCAGAAATTAAAAAATAAAAATTTTAAAGATGTCCGCTTTCTAATTTTAAATGACAGTCAAAAATTTCTCATTGACAAAGAAATAATATCGAGTATACTTATATTAATTGATTTTATTTAGGAAAAAAATAATAAGAAAGGAGGAGAGAAATGAAAAAATTTGTATTAGTTGCTTTATTAGTTGTTGCGTTGGCTACTTGTTCAGCTTTTGCTACGGAACAGCAAAGAACAAAAAGTATTACTGTTAATCCCCTAGGATGGCTGTTTGCCGCCTATAACGCGGAGTTCAATTTTAGTGTTACTCCCTGTTTAAGTATTCCTATTTCAGTTATGCATTGGAGTCTTGATTCTGACAGTGGAGAAAATGAATGGGATTTAAATATGAACGCTATTGGGTTTGGATTAAAGTACTATTTTGCCAAAAAAGCAGTTGAAGGCTGGTATCTTGGAGCAGTACTTAGTTTTAATAACGTTTCAGTTGAATTAAAAAGAGAAGATTGGTTAACTTCTGAAATATTGACTGGTAAATCAAATTCTACAGCTGTTAGTTACGGTGCTTTGATTGGATTACAGAGTATATGGGACAGCGGATTTACTCTGGATTTTGGATTGGGAATAAGATCTGTTAATATTCCTTCGATGGAAGTCGAAGCTACAGGAGCGGGAATTACTCAAACAGAAGAATATGATGGGGAATCGTTTACCATGCCTATTATTAAGTTAGCCATTGGGTATGCTTTTTAGTTTTTAAAAGAAGTACTTTTAAATTTTTATATATATCAGGGCAAGCAAAATATAAAATAATAAATATTTATTTTGCTTGCCCTGTTTATTGCGTATCTATAAAAATCTCTTAAACCAATTTATTGTTTTTTCAATGATTGTGGAAGGAACCTCGTGGCCTACCTCCGGATATTCGATAAACTGGT
>JAGLHV010000147.1 GCA_023143305.1 bacterium
CCCATTTTTTTCGATATTCTTCATCCCATTTTGCTTTATAAGTAGCTATTTTATGTTCATTATCATTTACTTGAGTAAATTTTATCTCACGCAAAGGAAAAACCATTAATTTTTTACTGCCCAGAATACTTACATACAATTCACGGCCTTCAATATATTCTTCGGCAATAGCATCCATTTTAAGTTGTTCGTGAGTAAATCTGACTCTATCACAAAGTTCCTTTTCATTTTCTACAAAAGAAGCCTGAACAATGCCTGTAGAAGCTTCTTCTCGTAAAGGTTTAACGATAAGAGGAAAGCGTAATTTTTTAGGTTGCCATATGCGTTTTCCTCTCTGAAACACATAAAAACCGGGTACTTTAATCCGGTGAAAAGTTAGTATTTTTTTACTAATTGCTTTGTTGTTACATAACATCATACCTACCGGGCCTGAACCGGTATAAGGTATTGGTAACATTTCCAGAATAGAAGGGACATTTTTGTCAAAACGAGCTTTACCTAAAAAAACTTCAGCCAGATTAAAAACTACATCTGGTTTATGCTCTTCAACTTCTTTGATAATTAAACTTACATCATCATAAATTCCTAATATCCTTACTTCATAGCTTAATTTTTTTAGAGTATTAATAACTTCTGCTTCTGTTTCCCATCCTTCCGTTTTTAACGCTTCCTTGAAATTCTGGTCCGGTGGCGGAGAACCGGCACTATCAAATAAAACTAAAATTTTTAATTTTTTTCTCATCGTCTTTTTTTAAATCCTCCGGTATAAAGATAATTCATAATTAATGTTGTTATGTAAGCCGTTACTTTAGAAACTGTATTACATTCGTTATTTCCGGTATATAAATTTAATTCATTACAACGTTTAATTAAATCTTTTATAATACGATTGATTATATATTTTTTTTCTCCGGTCCACATAGAAACATTATCTAAGATTTGTTTTTGATGATGTTTTAAAAATGATGATGCTTTTCCGGCAGTTACGGTAGGACAAAATATTTCTTTAAGATTGGAATCATGAAAATCCGGGTATTCTTCTTCGTAAAGTTTCCTTTTTCGTCGATAATAAGTTTTTAATTTTAATGTCAGCCGGGAAACCTGCCATAATTTTTTACCTGTTTTTATTAAGGGCTGTTTATTGCTGATTTCTTTCATTAAATGATCAACATATTCCAGTTTTTCCAGGGCTTTCCATCCGAGATATTCCTCTCTCCATTTACTTTTAGGAGTCAGCCATACAGCAAAGGTTTCAGCAAAATCCTCATCAGGATGATACTGAGCATACCAGTCTTCTAAATGTCGCACATAACCTTTGCTATAAGGCCGAAAGCGGTATTTTTCCGGATAGTCTTTAGAAAACAAACCAAATAATTCTTTCCATCGTTTTCTTCGGTATAAACGATAAGCATAGTTGATAGTATGTCCGGCTTCGTGCCTTAAAAGGCGCATACAGGAAGATTTTGTTTCCCCCTCTACATCCAGCATTATTTTATGTTCTATTTTTTTTAAACGGGGATGAGCCAGATAGAAAGGAATTCCAATTACCGGCTCCAGGTCAGGACAGAGCCATTCATCTGCTAAATAACAGGCAGGATGAAAAATGATATTTTTTTGGGTAAGTTCCCGATAAAGTTGTTGTACATAAATTTCCAGCTCTGTTCCCTTAATATTTAAATGAAAATCACAAAGTCGAAAATCCAGTAATTCCTCATCTTTTAAATTTTCCCAATCATTAATATTTTTGTCATTCATTTTAATTTCTTTTTGTGGCTAATTTCCCACAGCTTGCTGCGTCATTCCCGCGAAGGAGGGAATCTACAGGGATAGACTCCTGTTTTCGCAGGAGTGACATTGATTGATACCCCATAGCTTTTTGTGGGGAGGTTAATTGTTTTTTGAAATTTATTCAGGGATTAAACACAGCTTAGTTCTAATATTTTCTAACTTTCCGAAACACACCAGTTTATCACCTAAAAGAAATTTAATTTTTGCAGAAGGATTAGGAATTATTTCCCCTGCTCTCTCTATGGCCAAAATTGTAATATCCTGTTTTCTTAAGGCCGCTTCAATCATAGTTTTATTTAATATAGGACTGCCCTTACAAATTTCTATGCTGGATACTCCGTAACCACCTGTAGCAACCATTAATTCTTCAAAGGATACCGCTTTAATAATTTCTTTTTTTACCATACGCGCTCTTAAAATATCGGTTAATCGTTTAGTAAATTTAGCGTAAGTAGCGATTTTATAAATAATATATACAGAGATAATGATGATAACGAAATTTATCCATGGTAACACCCCCGGCGAAAAAAATGAGGATAAAAAAGGAACATCAAAGGTAGGAGACGGCCTTAAAGAATTAGCAAAAGTGACAATTATGGTAACTAATCCGGCATAACCCAAAATAATAAGAACAGAAGCAATGCGTCTTCTTTGAAGATTACCGGTAATTAGTTCTGATTCCTTGGTAGTAAAACCGGTTCCGGTAAAGCAGGATAAAGCTTGAAATTGAGCTAAAGACCATTCTAACCCGGTCAATTGAAAAGCAATAGCACCTATTTTTATCACAATAAAAGATACAATAAGAGTAACTAAAAACAATAACAAATTCATAAGTTTTCTCCTTTGCTTGCTAAGAATTGATTATATTTTAGGTGAAAATATTTAATAAATAACGGTCAGAAACAAACAATGGCAACCAGAGGAAACAAATCAATGTCTACTATCTTAATATACATATTACCGGGGTAACCGAATACTATCCAGTTACCCCGATTAAATTAAAGTTTCAATTTCAGGTTTTTTCTCCAAAAATTAACCTTCCAGAATAGCCTCTGCTTCCTGACGATAAGCGTCCATCACATAAGGTATTCCCGATACTTTAGCTGCTTCCTGAGTAAGAGCGGTAACATCTTTTCTGGTAATAGTTGAAAGTTTAAAATTTCGGGTACCAGCCATTAATTGCTGTAGCCCTACTTTTATTTTCTGTGAAAAGCAATAAATACCAATAGCACCTAATGGAATATCTTTCATGTCTTTCCCATATTCATCAACCAGCTCTTCATAACAAACAAAGATTTCTTCTGCTGTCTTTCCATATTGAGAAACTGTTTTGGGTAAGTTGTTTTCTTTCATCCATTGGCCAATATTTTTACCTACCATTCCGGGAATCATTAGTGCTCTACCCATACAAACAGCTTTTGTATAAGGCGCACCCATAGCAAGCACCTTAAATACATGATCTTCAGTAGAAAAACCACCGGCGATAGCAATATCAGGAACACGCATTCCTTTTTTAGTTAACTTCTCACAAATCTCCTGGGTCATCGACTGTAAATAGAATGTGGGAATACCCCATTCCTGCATCATTCTCCAGGGGCTCATTCCTGTTCCACCCGGAGCACCATCAATGGTTAAGAGGTCAATATTAGCAATTGAACAGTATTTAATCGCCATGGCCAGTTCTCTCATTGGATAAGCACCTGTTTTTAAAGTAACACGTTTAAAACCAATTTTTCTTAAACGTTCTACCTCAGCCAAAAAACCTTCTTCGGAAACAAATCCAAGACGGGAATGCCGTTCAAATTCCTTAATTTCTCCAACTTTATATGCTTCTTTCACTGAATGAACTGTTGGATCCGGCGTAACAATATACCCGCGTTTTTTGAGTTCCAATGCCCTTTCAATACTTTTTACTTTAATTTCTCCACCGATACATTTTGCCCCTTGTCCCCATTTCAGCTCAATCGTCTCCAATTTATGTTTATTTAACACATATTCGGCAACACCCAGACGGGTATCTTCTACATTCATTTGAACTAATATTTCACCATAGCCGCCGTGAAATCTTCTGTAAGTTTCGATTCTACGATCCATATCAGGAGCATTTTTAACTTTACCTTTAGCATCTAACTCGAGTTTTGGATCAATTCCACAAACATTTTCTCCACAAACCAGAGTTACCCCGGAAATTGCGGCTCCAATGGCAAAATGTTCCCAATTTTTACGGGCAATTTCCGTAGAACCCAATGCCCCGGTAAAAATAGGTACTTTCAGTTTTACTTTCTTGTCCCAACCATATTCGGTTTCAGTTTTTACAGCCGGAAAAGTTGCCGTATCCGGTCCGGCTTCGACTCCTTCGGGAAGTCCCTTCGCACCCATTGCATATCCTAAAATATTAAGATGTGAATAATCTATAGGATACTCTTTATCTCCTCCTGCAGTAATATCTCCGAAAGGTCCCGGATAAATTACTTCCCGTCCTCTAAATGTTGCTTTAAAAACATCGCAGTTACCACGACATCCGTCAACACAACGGGTACAAAGTCCCGATACCGGAGAAACATTTCTTGACCGGTTTGAGGTCTGTATTGCTTCATTTGCATTTGGTTGTTGTAAATTCATTTTTCCTTTCCTCCTTTTAATAACTTCACATAGACTTCTGCAAAATAGCTTTTTATCTTTTTTGTCATTCCTGCGAAAGCA
>JAGLHV010000148.1 GCA_023143305.1 bacterium
AAAAGTATATAATAAATCTTGAATAGAATTAATTATGCAACGCTGTTAAATAGTTAAATAACTATTTAACAATGTTCCCTTTTTACTTAATTAAGCAACGAAGTGTTAACCTTGACCAGAAAGTAAATGATAAAGAGAATGCAACGGGTGGATACCATGTACCTAAACCTGTCCGTTTTTTCTTATTTTCAGATTGACTTTATTTTGCCTTTATTATATAACTAAAATAGATGGATGCAAAAAACTAGGAAAAACGAATTCCTATATTAATCGTTAGGCCACAATTTATTCCTATATCGAAACTAAGAAATCTGATATCAATGATGGGGGTAGGTTATGTTTAAAAGTCTACTTTTTTCCCTTCTCTTATTTATCGGTCTTGTTCCATTCTCATCTACACAGCTTTACGCACAGGATGAAAAAAATCATACAAAATATTCTCATACAGAAACTGACATGCCTAAGGAGAAAAAAGTCGACTTCATCTTGCGATTTGGCCAAGGAGGCTTTAAAGATAGCCGATCTCCAAAGGGCAAATTAGGTGGAACTCAACTTACGATCGATATCAAGCTAAGAACACTACCTATTGCTCTTTCTATTTCCAGTGAATTTTACAAAAACAATCGCTTTCCAATCCATTCTTATGAAATAGAGCCTATGCGTTCTGTAAATATGCTTTACATGGCACAATTATTCAATATTGAAAGGGTAAATTATTTTTTGGGAGGTGGCATTGGTTGGCTCGAAGTCCCAAAAGGTGAAGATGATCCTGATGCAAGAGTGAAAGGCAATCTTTATAACCTGGAAGCAGGAATTAATGTGAGGGCTTTTCGGAAGATTGGATTCTACGGTGTTGCAAAATATTTGAACGCTCAAAAGAAAGTGAATAACATAAAAGTGATAGATTTCGATGTATGCATTATCCTATTGGGTATTACTTTTAATTTTAGTTTGTAGGTTCCTTTAAAGGAAAGATAGGGGACGTTGCGTCCTTTAGGAACTAATTATTATTTGTGTTACTTCTGGTTCGTTTTTAGTTACTACTTTCTTTCTTTTTCAAACCTGCTTCCGTTTAAACCAAGATAAGCTATTCTTATTTACAATTAGGCAAGTTAGTACGCAACGTCCCTAAGGTTTCCTAAAGCTATATTACTCTGTTTTTGCGGGTTTTTACCCGACAGGTGAATTATGCTCTTGACAACTTAATGTAGTATGTCCCTCAAGTCTTTCCAAATATTAAAAAACTTTACAATACTCTTGACATGTTGTTCCCAATATGGTATCATTGTTGCATAAATGGGAACAATGATGATTTGGAGGATTAATGATAGCAGTTGGGATTGGCAAACTTGAAAAGAGCAAACAAAAGTATGCCGAGTGCAGAGAACAGCTTGATGCATGGCTTGCTGAAGCTCGATTTGCCAAATGGCATTCTTTTAATGACATCAAACAGAAATATCCAACGGCCAGCAATATTGGCAATAAAATCGTTATTTTCAACATAAAGGGAAATAAGTATCGATTGGAAACGAAAATTTACTATGAAAGAGAAACCGTAATTATTAAACGTTTCGGCTCTCATGCCGAATATAACAAATGGTATAAAAAGGGGTGAATTTTATGAATATAAAAGTCATTAAAACACAAAAAGAATATGAAACAGCTTTAGAACAGCTTGAGGATTTACTTGATAAAAATCCTTCAAAAGATTCTACTGATGCATATAAGTTAGAGCTCCTTTCTCTTTTAGTAAAAGACTACGAAGAAAAAAAATTTGCTTTTGAAGATCCCAATCCTATAGAGGCAATTAAATTCCGGATGGAGCAGGAAAATCTTTCCCCCAGAGATTTAATTCCCTACATTGGCAATAGAAGCAAAGTTTCGGAAATTCTTTCAGGAAAAAGAACGCTTACTCTTTCAATGATTCGTGCTCTACATACAGGTCTTGGCATTCCATTAGATTCTCTTGTTGGACAAAAAGGTAATTTAGAATCAATAAATTGGGAAAAGTTTCCCATAAAAGAAATGAAAAAACGCGGTTGGATTGACAATATTAGTAAAAGTGCAGAGCAAATCATTAGCTCTTTTTTGCAACCAATTGAACAGCAACTTGCGGTACCAACATTGCTACGCCAAACAAATCATATTCGCTCTGCAAAGGAAATGGACAAGTGTGCTCTAATTATATGGAAAGCACATATTATTATGCAGGCAAAAAAAATGCGTGGGAAATCATGCTATAAACCAGGAATCATCACAGAAGACTTTTTTAAAAGACTAGTTCAATTAAGCACAAAAAATAATTCCCCTGTTCTAGCTCAGGATTTTTTAAAAAAGCATGGGATAATTCTTGTAATAGAGCCACATTTTTCAAAAACTTACCTGGATGGCGCTGCAATCATGACTAACGATGGGCCTATTATAGGCCTAACATTGCGATACGATCGCTTAGACAATTTTTGGTTTTGCTTAATACATGAGCTTGCTCACTTAAAACTACATCTAAAAAATGAAGACGATATCATATATGATGATTTAGAATCTGATGCCGGAAATGACCCTCTTGAAACAGAAGCTGATTCTTTAACAAGCGAAACACTTATTCCTTTGTCAGTATGGAAAAAAAATCCAGCAAGTAGATTAAAATCACCTGCGGCTGCAAAAGGTCTTGCCCGAAAATTAGAGATAGCTGTGGCTATTGTTGCTGGATACATGAGGCATAAATTTAATAACTACAGAATATTAAATAATCTCATCGGGAATAAGGAAGTTCGCAAACATTTCCCCTACGCTAAATGGAGAGCAAAATGATTTACGCACCTGTGTTGAGATTAAAACAATCAGAATGGCTTGCATTAAAAGAGCTCAAGGAGAAAGAAAAAGATGTTATAGTCCCCATTATTGAACCTACTTTATGGTATTTTAACACTCAAGACAATAGTAAGCTTGAGCCTGGCATCAAAAAAACTACCAAAAAACTTTTTGAAAGTTGGGGTGCTCGCAAAGCTTTCCTGGATCCTTACATTATTGAGCATAAAACTGACATCGAATATTTTGCAAATCACTTTTTTGATAATTCTCGAGAAACAGGTCTTTTATTAAGCCCTGTTGTCAGCTTAAAAAGTAGCAAGAAATATTTAAACAGCATACGTTTGCATGCAAATAAACGCGGTCTTGCTTTAAGAATTAACAGCATTGACATATCCTCTACTGATTGTAACAATAAAATAAATTCCATTTTGGGTTTTTTAAATACGAGCAGAAAAAATATCGATTTAATTTACGATTATAAGCTACTCGAAGGAAATTTTCCTGCACTCCATCAAATTGCCGGGAAAATACAGAATTTATCAGATTGGAAATCTTTCATAATGTTAGGTGGCTCCTTTCCCCAATATGCTAGTATCTACTCTATAGATTTGCATAATATTGAACGCAAGGAATGGTCTTTATGGTTAAACGCTTTGAATGGCAAAAAGCTTGTAAGAATACCCTTTTTTGGAGACTATACCATTCAGCACCCCATATATTCTGAACCTCCTGCATACATAACACCTAGTGCAAGCGTCCGCTATACCACAGAAAAAGACTGGCTTTTACTAAGAGGTGAAAGTCTTAAAAAAGGCGCACGTTATAATCAGTATCCAGCACACGCCTTAATGATCAAAGAACATGATGATTTTTACGGTAAAGATTTCAGCTTCGGAGATAAATATATCTTTGAAATGGCAGAAAAAATGGAGAAGGGGAAAGATGAATTTAAAACAGGAAGTCCTCAATCATGGTTAAAAGTTGGAATCAATCATCACCTGACGGTCGTGATTCATCAGATCGCCAATATAAACGTGATCTGAGCACATTTCTCACTTTTTTTCTTATTACATTTATACTGGATTTTTCTGCTATCCGTTGATAGATCACTTTTTTGTTCTTGCTTCTGAAATCACTCAGTTCATCTATTTCATCCAAAAAAGCAAGTGCCTCTTTTTTCCATAGCAGTTCTAATATTGAAATCGGGTCAGCATCAGGATTATTTTTTGCTTTTCTTATTGCATGGAATTTGACTGTACCTTTGGATCCACATTCAGCAATTTTTATTCCCCACCATTCAGGAATTTTTTTCAGCGCTTTAAAAACATGTTTTTTCCCAGAGACCAAAGTGATTTTATCGAAAACCTTGTTATACGCTAACGCCTGCTCTTCTAATCTATACAAAGAGTCCTTATCACTCTTTAGCTCATATCCATGTAAATTTCCGTTTACAACAGCAACATCTATCCTGGCGTGTCCATGCCCCACAGCAAGTTCATCTATAATCAGCGTGTCTGATATATTAGCACATTGCTTTTCTACCAAGCATTTTAAAGCTGTTCTTATTTCCTTATCACCCATAAGCCCCTCTATGCAACCATCAACTTTCTCTTAGGCTGCAAAACTGTAATTCCCCGACTCACCAATTCAATTATTATATTTTTATTTTATTTTAGTG
>JAGLHV010000149.1 GCA_023143305.1 bacterium
TGAAGATAGCGTATAGTCATCCCGGTAGATATAGGCTCGAGTATATTAGAATAAAAAGGCAAGTTGAATTCCCGGGCTAAAGAAAAGGCCACCATTATATCACCCTTAGCCTTCACCCCTAATTTAGGAACAAATATACCCATATCCATATTTATCTCCTGCCTGGTAGCAGTATAAAAACCCAATCCCCAGTTAAATAAAGAACCCGGATATAAAAAACTAAAATTAGTTCCTGCCTTTATAACCGCTCTTCTATCAGTCAGTATTTCATTTTTCAATTTATCCGGAACATCCGCCCAGTATTGGTCCCCACCCATTACATCTTCCATATCCTCATCCATCAACATATCAGCTATTTTAAAAACATCATCATTAAAACCGACCATTAATAAATTACAGGTAAACTTCCATTTATTTAAATAACTTAAACCTGCCGAATTATATAAAAGAACATCCTCATTATCCGCCATTCCCAGGCTTGCTCCCCCCATAGATACAGCACGTATACTTTCGCAAACACTTTTTTCTTCCCCGGCCCATAAAGAAGAAACCAATAAACAACAAATAATTATTTGTAAAAATATTAAAAGAAATTTTTTATAATAATTAAACATTTTTTCTTCCCCTTTCTTCTCTAAAAATTAAAGATATAAATTCTAAACAATTAAACCTATTTATTTATGGACGATATTGGTCAATATGTTCTAAAATATCATCTACGGCATCTTGTACTTCTTGAGTTTCTTCTCCCATTGCCGCAGCAATAGCTTCGACAGCCAAAGGCAATAATTCTTCTATCGTATCCAGAATATCATTTATCTCATCATCCGACAAATGCTCTAAATTAGTTAATTCAAAAAAACCATCCTGGTTGAATTGCCACATAATTTGTCTGAATTTTACCATAGGATAAGTTATTGCTTCTAAAGCACAACTCATCCCATAATCTATATAGATATGACGAGGCTGAATCTCCCCGTGACAACGGCCATAATAAACATCGCGTAAAATATTCCTCACTTCCGAAGAAACATTATAAATAGAATCTATTTCTTCATCAGAAAAATCAAACAAATATTCCGCTGTTTGGGGATCACTAAAATCTAAAGCTAAATCAAAAATATCTTTTTTTAAATATAACCTTGCATAAGCTTTAGCATAACCATAACGCGCATCGGAATTTCCCGAATCACAATCTATTGCACTTCTAAAAGCATAAACAGCCGAAGCATAATCCCGTTCATCCAGGTATTTTTGTCCCCGGGCAATATGTTCATCGACACTACCTGTCGGCATATGCAAAAATTCAAAAATATTACACCCGCATAATCCCATAACCAGCAAAAAAACAGATAAAACAAGTATTTTTTTACTTTTTTTTATCATGCTATTTTTACTCCTTTCCTTTTTATTAAAATATTATCAATCAACCTGGTTTTCCCTATCCATACAGCTAAAGCCACTAAAACTTCATTTCCTATTTTTGCCACCTCTTTAAGACTTTCCGGATGACAGATTTTTATATAATCAATTTTTGTTTTAGACCGGGTCTGAATAATTTTTTTTATTTGATTAATCATATCTTGCACATTGGTCTTTTTTTTTAATTTAATCATCTCTTCCGCTTTTTTTAATGCCTTTACTAAAACAACTGCCTCTTCTCGTTCTTTTACTGAAAGATAAGCATTTCTTGAACTTATAGCCAAACCGTCTTTCTCCCGGATAATAGGCATCATTATTGTTTTTACCCCAAAATTTAAATCGTTTACCATTTTTTCAATTATTTTAAACTGTTGATAGTCTTTCTGTCCAAAATAAGCCCGGGTTGGCTTAATAACATTAAAAAGTTTACCAACAATAGTACAAACTCCCCTAAAATGGCCAGGGCGAAACATTCCACAAAGAGCACCGGACATTTTTTCTACTTCTATGTAAGTTGAACATCCTTGAGGATACATTTCCTTTGTTGAAGGAGCAAAAATTATTTCAATCCCTTTTCCTTCCAGTAATTTTTTATCTTTTTTTAAACACCTGGGATATTTTTTATAATCTTCTCCCTTCCCAAACTGAGTGGGATTAACAAAAAGACTGAGTACCGAAAAATTATTCTCTTTACACGACTGCTTAATCAAAGAAAAGTGTCCGGAATGTAATGCACCCATTGTAGGAATTAAACCAATTGATTTCCCTTGCTTTAACCAACTCAAACTCAACTCTTGCATTTGGGAAACAGTTTTTATTATTTTCATTTTCCTGGAAAAGTTTGCTCCTATTTATTGTTTTTATTTTAATAACTATACTTATTCGTAGGGAATTTACTTTCTTTCACTTCTTTTTTAAATTTACCTGCCGCTTTTTTTATTTGAATATCCAGATGGACATACTGTTTAACAAATTTAGGAGTACCCCTGCCGGTTAGACCCAGAAGGTCTTCTGTAACTAAAACCTGACCGTCACAATATTTTCCTGCCCCAATACCGATACTGGGAATATTAATTTTTCGGGTAATTTCTTTGGATAGTTTTTCCGGTATACCTTCCAGCACTAAGGAAAAAATTCCCGCTTCTTCTAATATCCGGGCATCCTCAATCAACCTTTGCGCTTCCTCTTTTTTTCTCCCCTGCACTTTATATCCGCCCATCTTATGTATTGCCTGAGGAATAAGCCCGATATGCCCCATTACCGGAATATTCGCCTCTATCAAACGTTTAACCGTCCCGGCTATTTGGGCCCCGCCTTCTATTTTTACTGCCTCTGCCCCACCTTCTTTAATCATCCGGCTGCAATTAAGTAAAGCTTCTTTTTCTCCTAACTGATAAGACATAAAAGGCATATCCGCTATTAAAAGGGCATTTAAATTCCCTCTTTTTACAGCTTTAGTATGATATAAAATATCCTCTACTTTCACCGGAAGCGTATTTTCATAACCGAGTACTACCATTCCCAGGGAATCCCCGACCAAAAGAACATCAACAGCTACTTCGTTTAATATTTTAGCCATCCAATAATTATAACAGGTAAGCATACTAATTTTTTCTTTCCTTTGCTTCATTTCCTGTAATTTAACCACTGTAATTTTATTCATTTTTTATCCCGTTATACTTTATATACTTTAAGACTATCCTGTAAACTTTCCAACAGTGTTTTCACTTTCTTCCTTAACAACGGATGAACAAACCCGGGACTAATTTCAGCCAAAGGAACCAAAACAAATCTTCTCTTGTGTGCCCGGGAATGAGGAATAATCAAGTCTTTTTCTCTTATGATTTTATTCCCGTAAAATAATATATCCAGATCAATCGTTCTTGGCCCCCATTTTATAGTTTTTTTCCGGCCTAATTCTTTTTCTATTTTCCGGCAAATCTCTAATAAATCTTTAGGTGTTAACTTTGTTTTTATTTTTATTACCTTATTTAAAAACCACTTCTTGGTCGTTAGTTTTCTTTCTTTATTTTTAAATTTTACACCTATTGGCCTAACGTTACTCCTCATTGCATGGGGAACCAAATCTTTTTGGCTTTCCAAGTGGGAAGGAAGCATCAAAAGTTTAGAATTTTTAACAATAACATTAAGCATAAACCATTTAGATTCAGATTTAAAATTTATGAAATATATTGTCACAGGAAAAGAAAAACCTTCTTTATTGGCGGATAGATATTGGAATGAATTGCGGGGTTTGAAAGGAGCTATGGCAATCTTAGGTAGAGCGGGAGCAAAGCTTCCTGATGATTTAACCTCGAAAAGGAAAACTTTGGAATCAATCGTATATGATGCAAAGACAAAAAATTTAATGATAGACGAATCTGTACACGCAGAAGTTTTAACACTGAATGATTATTTTCACAAAAGCATGAAAATTTGGGCAAAAAAATCAAGGAACCAACTTCAAATTGCAAACAAAATAAATATCGCCTTCTATGTTTTAGGTTCATCTCTATTAATATTGGGAGAAATTTATAAATAATACTGACGGCTAACAATTAACATATCATTCGCTTCCGATATTCCGGGATAGCCAAAAAAAATAACTCAAGCCTTTCTCATCCAAAAATATCCTTTGACATATCAGCCCTAATGCTTTACACTTGTTAGTAAGTGTAAAGAAATAAGGAGTGTCAAAATGAGCACACGAAAAAAGGAACTTCTTCAATTTTTAAAGAAAAACGGCGGAATGGCCAGTTTTTCTCAAATTAATGAGGCAGGATTCAATAAAGCCCTTATCAAAACTTGCCTTACAAATAACGATATTGAAAAACTGGATAGGGGACTTTATATACTTTCAAAAGGCATGTCCCCAGCCAATCTTGATTTTGTAGCAGTCTCCATTAAAGCGCCTAAAGGGACAATATGCCTGATTTCTGCACTTGCGTTTCATCAAGCAACCGATGAAATCCCATCAAACATTGACGTTGCTATCCCACGTGGCACGCATGAAAACAAAATAAATTTTCCCCCTGTTAAATACCCTAACTCCGATTTAGAACTGAA
>JAGLHV010000015.1 GCA_023143305.1 bacterium
TTGTAATATTTCGAAATATTACAATTAAGATCCAGTTGTGGATACATAAAAGATCTTGCTTCTTTTACTTTTTCTTTGGCAATGGATACATCCCGGTGCTTACTAAGAAGGGTTTGACTGTTTAATAAAGCCAACCTTATACCCTGCCGAAGAGTTAATTTTCTCTCTGAAAATTCATCGGCAGAAAAAATTTTTCCCGAAAAGAAAAAAAGAAAAAAAAGAAAAAGACAAAAATGCTGTAACTTTTTACCAGCCATTAGTTCTTTTATCCTTTTAATTTGTTTTTTTACACAAGAAAGAGCAGTCCCCGCAAAAGAATTTCTTGAATTAACACAATTTTCTAAACGAATAACATCCTTTATATCACCTTTAAAGTGTCCGGAAAACGTACAAAACTCTCCAACAGAAAGATTTTCCAATCTTTTCTCCTTTTCGATACAATAAGCAACTATTTTCCCGGTTATCCGGTGTGCTTCTCTAAAAGGAATTCCTTTATTGGTTAAATACTCAGCAACATTAGTCGCATTAAGAAAACCTTCCTGACACGCAGTATACATCCTTTTTTTCTTTATCAATATAGAAGAAAGCATCTTAGGAAAAACAATTAAAACTTCTTTTAAAGTATCTATTGTTTTAAACAGCTCTTCTTTGTCTTCCTGCATATCTCTATTATAAGCTAAAGGAAGAGACTTCATTTGAGTAAATAAGGCTATTAATGCCCCATAAATCTTACCTGTTTTTCCCCTGATAAGTTCTGCTATATCCGGATTTTTTTTCTGAGGCATAATAGAAGATCCGGTAGAAAAAGCATCATCTATTTCTATAAAAGAAAATTCGACAGAATTCCATAAAATAATTTCTTCGGAAAATCTGGATAAATGCATCATCAATGTTGCCGCATCGGATAAAAACTCAATGATAAAATCTCTATCTCCTACCGTATCAATACTATTTTGCGAAACTTGCGGAAATTTTAATAATCGGGCTACATAGCTTCGATCTATGGGAAAAGATGTCCCGGCTAAAGCCCCTACACCCAAAGGCATTACGTTTACCCTCTTTAAACAGTCCAACAACCTCTCTTTATCTCTTTCCAACATCCACCAATAAGCTAAAATATGGTGCGCAAAAAGTATTGGTTGAGCGTGTTGTAAATGGGTAAAACCAGGCATAATCACATCTATATTTTTTTGTGCTATTTTTACTATTACTTTTTGAAATTTTACTATTAAATTTAATATTTCCCCCATTTCGTGTCGTAAATACATCCGCACATCCAACGATACCTGGTCATTACGGGAACGGGCTGTATGCAATTTCCCACCTACATTCCCTATTTTTTCTATGAGTTTTTTCTCTATTAACATATGAATATCTTCATCTCTATCAGAAAAACTTAATTTCTTATTTTCAATTTCAAGTAAAATTTCTTCTAAACCTGCAATAATTTTCTTCGTTTCATCTTTCTTAATTATTCCACACTTACCCAGCATCCTGACATGAGCAACACTTCCCCAAATATCGTATTTCGCTAATCTAATATCTAAAGCAATAGAAGCAAGGAATTTAGAACAATCCATATCCATTTCCTTTTTAAATCTTCCATTCCAGAGTTTCACTTTTTCCTCCCGCCTTAATATTTATTTCGTTTGAATTCTATTTTTTCTTTAATTTTACAACTCTTTTTTCTGCTTCCAGCATTGCCTTTGCTTTTAACGGCAACCCCCACAACTCAATAAATCCTTCCGCTGAGGAGTGATTAAAAATATCTTCCTTAGTATAAGTAGCCAAAGAATGATGATATAAAGAATAAGGAGATTTTCTACCTACAACCTGACAAAGCCCTTTATACAATTTAAGCCTTACCCTCCCGGTTATTTCCTTCTGAGTAGTGCTAACGAAAGAAGCTATGGCTTCCCTTAACGGCGAATGCCACAACCCATAATAAATAAGCTCACCATAACGACAAGAAAGCAATTCCTTATAATGTAATAATTCTCTATCCAGAATCAACATTTCTAACTCCCGATGGGCAAGAGTCAAAATCATTGCCGCAGGACACTCATAAATTTCCCGGGACTTTATTCCGACTAATCTGTTTTCCACTAAATCAACCCTGCCTATTCCATGTTTACCGCCTAATGCATTTAATTTCTCAATTAACGAAACTAATGAAAGTTTTTTTCCATCTATCTTTACCGGAATCCCTTCCTCAAAATCAATAATTACATATAAAGGTTTCTCCGGTGCCTTTTCCGGAGCAACTGTTATCTGGTAAGCATCTGCCGGCGGTTGGACCCAGGGATCTTCCAATTGACCACATTCAATACTTACTCCCCATAAATTACGATCAATACTATAAGGACTTTTTCCCTTTATTTCCAACGGTATTTTATGTTTCTTTGCATAAGCAATTTCATCTTCACGAGACTTCATTTCCCATTCGCGTAAAGGAGCCAAGACTCTCAAACCCGGAGATAACTTAGCTATAGTAACTTCAAATCGTACCTGGTCATTTCCCTTACCCGTACAACCGTGCACAATGGTATCTGCTTTCTCTCTCAATGCTAAAGAAACAAGTTTTTCGGCAATCAAGGGACGGGATAAAGCTGTAGCTAAAAGATATTTATTTTCATAAACAGCATTTGCCTGCAAAGCAGGCAAAACATAATTATAAGCAAATTCTTTCCTCAGGTCTTCAATAATTATTTTGTCCACTCCTGAATTTAGTGCTTTTTTCTTTAAAGGTTTTAAGTTTTTTCCCTGTCCGACATCAACCGTATAAGCAATTACCTCGCATCCGTAATTTTCTTTAAGCCAATGAATAATTACTGAAGTATCCAGTCCCCCCGAATATGCAAGTACTGCTTTTTTTATTTGTTTTTTCATAATTAAAATCCTCTTCTCTTTTTTAACTACTAATTTTATTGATTATTTTCCTGCCTTCATCAAGAAGTAAATCTACTTTTCTTTTTGATTCTGCCTCCGAATACAAGCGCACTACCGGTTCTGTTCCTGAAGGACGAAGCAACAACCAGGCATCATTATCTAAAATAATTTTTACTCCATCAAAGGTCTTAACCTGTTTAACCGGAATACCTATTAATTTATTAGGAATTTTTTGTGTTACTAAATCAGTAAAGAGTTTTTTACCCAACTCTGTTTTATTTTTTTTGGCACCCTGCTTACTTGAAAGCAGTTTTTTTATCTTTGTTATCTGTACATCCTTTCTTTCGAAAACCGACCTGCCAAATCTTTTTTGCATTTCCAAAACAACCTGTGATAATTTCTTTTTTCTTTTTGCTAACATTTCTACTATCCATAATCCGGACAAAACCCCATCGCGTTCCGGAAGATATCCCTGATACCCATACCCTCCACTTTCTTCCCCACCCATAAGAATATTCTCTTTTAACATTAATTCACAAACATTTTTAAACCCCACGTGAACTTCCTGAAAAGGCAAATGATAATGCCGGGCAATTCTTTCCCCTAAATATCCTAAAGAAATTGCCTGCACCACTTTTCCCGACCATTGTTTAGATTCAATTAAATATGAAAGAATTAAAGGAAAAACCTGATGCGGAGACAAATATTTACCTTTATCATCCACTACACCTACACGGTCACCGTCTCCGTCTACAGCAATCCCAATGTCTGCTTTTTCTTCAATTACTTTCTTTTTTAATTCTTCCAGGTTTTTCTCGATCGGTTCGGGATTTAATCCGCCGAACATTGCCTTTCGCTGACTATGAATAGCAATTATTTTACAATTCGTTGATTTTAAAACATCCTCTAAATAAGAACATCCCGATCCATACATGGAATCAAAAACTATTTTTAACTTCGATTTTTTTATTAAATTCAAATCAATGTAACTCTGCAAATCTTTTATATAATCCGTATAAAAATTTGTTATTTTACTATTTCCTTCTTTAATACGGGGAGAATTCTTATACAAAAATTTCTCGATTTGTTTACCGGTACCGGATGATATGGAACCTCCAAAGGATGCTTTAACTTTTATCCCGTTATAAAAAGGGGGATTATGACTGGCAGTAACCATTATTCCGGCATTAGCTTTATGCTTAACTACCGCATGAGAAACAGTAGGAGTAGTAACCGGCTGGCTGCTAAATAATACTGATATTCCATTCCCCTCCATTACCCGAGCTACAATTTCCGCATATTTTTCCGAAAGGAATCTCATATCATAGCCAATAACCATATTAAAGGATTTATCTGATGAATTTTGCTTAATATAATCAGCAATAGCCTGAGAAATAATTCTTACATTATCAAAAGTAAAATCACGGGCAATCACTCCCCGCCATCCGTCAGTCCCAAATTTTATTTTATACACTAAAGTCCCCTCTCTATATTTTTATATATTATAAACGGCTGTATTCTTTTATAATGCTCCCGTCACCAATAGCTATTCCCTCTCGTAAAAAACTATACGGCTCAATAACACAATTATTCCCCACTATACATTTTTCCAGCTTTACCCCTTCCCCAATTCTCGTATCATCTAAAACAACACAATCAGAAAGTAAAGCACCGGCAGCAATAGACACATTATTCCCTATACTTACCCTGCCATTTATCCGAACATCTTTTCCAATCTTTACTTTATCCCCAATAAACACCTTCCCGACAACTTTTAACCCCGAAGAAATTTTACAACCCTTTCCCAATAACATTTTTCCTTTTACACTACGATAAGGAATCCGACAATTAACTTTTCCGGACAAAACATCCCTATTGGCTTGTAAATATTTTTCGTTAGTTCCAATATCCAGCCAATAATCAGAAGCAACATAACCATAAAAGGGCTCTTTCTTATCCAACAATAAAGGAAATAATCCCCGTTCCAGAGAGTAATTAACCCCCCGGGGAATATAATCAAACACTTCCGGCTCAAAAACATAAATCCCGGCATTTATAGTATTACAGGTAACTTCCGCCCATGTGGGCTTTTCTAAAAACTGTTTAATTTTTCCCTTTTTGTCCGTCTTTATTAACCCGTATATTGTAGGGTCCTTTACCTTTACCAAAGAAATTGTCGCTTTCGCTTTTTTTTGGCGATGAAAAGCAATCAATTTTCCTAAATTTATATCAGTCAAAACATCGCCGTTAAAAATAATTACCGGTTCGTCAACAAATTTATGCGCATTTTTTACTCCTCCGCCAGTACCCAAAGCAACCTTTTCCACTACATAGCGAATTTTTACACCAAATTTTTCTCCGTTGCCAAAATATTTGCGAAAAGAAGAAGGTAAATAAGCCAGGCAAAAAATAATTTCTTTTATCCCGTACTTCTTTATTAAATCAATTTGATAAGTTAAAAACGGACGATTTATAATAGGCAACATCGGCTTGGGCGTAGTACAAGTCAAAGGACGTAATCGCGTCCCCAATCCCCCGATAAGAATTAAAGCTTTCATTAATCATCCTCTATTTATTTCAAGATTTTTCAACTAAAAAAATAAATTGTTTGTTATTAAGTTTTCCTAAACCAGGCAGTAGTTTTTTTAAGTCCATCCGAAAAATTTACTTGCGGTTTCCAATGTAACAAGTTTTCTGCTTTGGTAATATTCAAAAAACTTTTAAATAATTCACCCGTTCTCGCCGGTTTATACACTGCATCTTTTTCATAGTTAAGAATTTCTTTCATTTCTTTAAATAAATAGTTAACCGAAATAGCCTGCCCGGTACCGATATTAAATATTTCATTATTCCCCTTCTCCATGCAAGCCATATTAGCTTTTACTATATCTCCCACATATACATAATCCCTCATTTGTTTTCCATCTCCGAAAATATTTAGTTCTTCATTCTCCAGCATTTTTTCAGAAAATATTGCTACCACTCCTGCTTCCCCATAAGGATCCTGCCGAGGACCATAAACATTTCCGTAACGAAGAACAGTATAGTTAAGAGCAAAAGTCTTTCCATAATAATATAAATAGTACTCGCTGGCAAGTTTACTCACCCCATAGGGAGAAAGAGGACCTGCAGGAAAACTTTCACCGGCTGACTCATTCTCACACTCTCCGTAAATTACTCCTCCTGAAGAGGAAAAAATTACTTTATCTACTTCAAACTGTCTACAATTTTCTAAAATATTTAATATCCCTAAAATATTCACACGGGCATCAAAAATAGGATCAGCCACCGATTTTCTCACATCTAACTGAGCCGCATGATGATTAACCAGCTCAATTTTCTCCCTCTGAAAAATATCAGCTAAAGATGTATCCTGTATGTCCATCTTATAAAATTTAGCCTGTTTATTAATATTCTCTTTCTTCCCGGAAGACAAATCATCCACAATTACTACTTCATCCCCTCTGGCAAGGTAAGCATCCACCAAGTGTGACCCAATAAATCCCGCCCCTCCGGTTACCAAAACTTTCATTAATTCCCCTCCCCAATCCTTAATTAATTTTGTTTGTTAATACGCTCCGTCAGCTAATAGTACCACCGGAATAGTTTTTAGTAATATTTTTAAATCAAAAATAAACGACCAGTTTTCCAAATAAAAAATATCCAAACGAATCATTTCTTCATAACTTAAATCACTTCTTCCGCTAATTTGCCATAAACCGGTAATCCCGGGTAAAACCCGCAGCCGCTTTTTTGCCCACTCATCATAATGAGAGGCCTCCCAGAGTACCTGCGGACGGGGACCTACCAAACTCATATCTCCGCGCAAAACATTAATTACTTGCGGTAATTCATCCAGACTATACCGTCTTAAGATTTTTCCGCAAAAGGTAATACGAGGGTCCTTTTTCATTTTAAAAACGGGACCCTGCCGTTCACTTAAGTGTTTTATTTTTTCTAAAATTAAATCCGCATCCTGAACCATTGTTCTAAATTTGAAAAATGGAAACATTTTTTCTTTATGACCTAAGCGAGGCTGGCAATACAAAATAGGCCCGGGGGTATCCAATTTTATCATAATAATAATAATTAGTAAAGGAACAAAAAATATAGACAAGACTAAAATAGAAATTAAAATATCTAAACACCGTTTAATAAAAAAATTTATACCATGCAATGAAATAGGTTTTAATTGAATTAAAGGAAGCCCTAAATAATCATCAATAATTACTTCTCCCATCCGTAATTCCACTAAATCAGGTACAAATTTAAAATCCAGATTTAAGTTTTCACACTGCCGGGAAATATTTAATATTTCCGTATGAACAGTGGGAAATTTTCCTACAATA
Organism: bacterium; assembly: GCA_023143305.1. Lineage (GTDB taxonomy): Bacteria > CBDUZB01 > JAGLHV01 > JAGLHV01 > JAGLHV01 > JAGLHV01. The sequence goes on from JAGLHV010000015.1 coordinate 7,239, forward strand.
ACTTCTGCAATTTTATTTTTTTCTACAAAATTACTTAATTTTTCCCCTTCTATTAAATCAGTAAAATAATATTCACTTTTTTGTTTTTCCAATATCTTTTTAAGCTGGTCAAAAATCTTACCTTCTCCCATTATTAATGTCTTTTGGGAAGTAAAAAAATTTTTATCTAAACTTTTTTCCAAAATCCTTACTATCCAGCGTGAAAAAGAAAGGGAAAAAAGACTAAACAACCAGGCATAAGCAATAACCATACGGGAATATGAGAAATTACGATATAAAAATGTCCCGGCCATAATTACTATTGTCCCTATGCTGACAGCCAAAAACGACCGTAAAAATTCATCAAAACTATCTTTTCTCTTTTTATAATTATACAATCCATAATGCATAAAAATTAAAATCCAAATTAAAATAACAAAAGGGAGTGCTTGTTGGTAGGCAAAAAGCGAAGGAGTACCTTTAGTTACCGGTACTATCTTAATACTAAACCTCACCCAATAAGCTAAAATAAAAGAAAAATAAATCAAAATAATATCGACTGCTACAAGCAAACCAGTAAAAAATATAATCTTTTCCCGTTTTTTAAGCACTTTTAAACATCCTTAATATTAATAAATTTTAACTATTTCAAAGACTCCAATAATAATAATACAGAAAATTCTAACAAATTTTCGACTAAAAAGCAAATATTAAAAATTTAAATTACTTTACGCCTTAAGCAAATTTCTTCTCTTTTATTTTTTCATCTATAAATTCTTTAATTTCTTTTTTAAATCTTTCTCTTCCGAATTTTTGTGCACAACGACAAATAGACTTAGAATCAAAACCCTTTTCTATCTCTATAAATTTTCTTATGCCTTCTATCAACCCCAAAGCAGTTTGTGGACGAAAAAAAATCCCGGTTTTCTCATTAATTACTGTTTCGAGGGCTCCACCCTTAGCATAAGCAATCACCGGCCTACCGGCAGCCATTGCCTCTACAGGAACAATACCAAAATCCTCTTCCCCTGGAAAAATAAGAGCTTTACTCCTGCAATAATAATCTTCCAGTTCTTCATCCGACTTCCAACCTAAAAATTCGATATTAGATTTAGCAATTTTTTTTAATCTTTTTTCTTCCTGTCCGACTCCGATAATTTTCAGAGAATAACCTAAAACATTAAATGCTTCTATAGCTAAATCTATCCTTTTATAAGGAGCAAAAGCAGAAACAATGAGATAAAAATCCTCTGCTATCCGATCATTGTTAAATTTGGCAACATCCACAGGAGGATAAATAACTGCGGACTCACGATGATAATGGTGTTCAATCCTTTTCCCTACATTTTTAGAATTAGCAATGAAATAGTCTACCCGGGAAACAGTAAGAATATCCCATTTCCTTAAATAAGAAACAAAAACAGACATAACTATTCTAACCAGAATATTAGATTTTTTCTTTCCAAAATACTGGTCATACATATCCCAGATATACCGCATAGGAGTATGGCAATAACAAATATGCAAACTATCTCTTTTTACTTTAACCCCCTTGGCTACGCAATGGCTTGAAGAAACAACTAAGTCATAATCATTTAAATTAAATCGCTCAATAGCTTTAGGCATTAGCGACAAATAATAACGGTATTTTTTTTTAACCGCGGGTAATTTTTGGATAAACGAAGTAAAAATTTTGTGGCCTTCAATCACAGGGGAAACACTCCCCTTTATATGCACCAGGGTATAAATATCCGCATCGGGGAAAATCTCACAAAGAGATTCTAATACCTTCTCCCCCCCTCGCATCCCGGTAAGCCAATCATGTACTAATGCAACTTTCATTATTGTATCCTTTTCAATAATATCATTTAACGGCAAAATGAACCTCACCGTAGCAAGCTACGGGGGGTCAATCAATGTCATTCCTGCAAAAACAGGAGTCTATTCCTGTAGATTCCCGCTTTGCAAACTTTGTCATAATTCTACTTTAGGTAGCCGCAGGCTTTAGCCTGCGTAATTTTTCCGACGATAACGAAACCTTCCTCCAAAGACGGACAAGAAAGGTTGCAACTACCTCATAAAAATATGAGTTATGACACAGTGTATTCGCAGGACTGACGCAGCAAGCTGAGGGAATTAGACACTAAGCCCCTGACCTTTTAATTTCCTTTAAATCTGAATCAACCATCATTTTAACTAATTCTTTAAAATTAACTTTTGGATACCAACCTAATATTTTATTTGCCTTACTATAATCTCCTATAAGTTGATTAACCTCTGCCGGGCGATAAAACTTTTCGTCAATAATTACATATTTTTTCCAATTTAAATCAACATAACTAAATGCCAATTCTACAAATTCTTCAACCGAATGTGTTTCGTTTGTAGCAATCACATAATCATCACACTTTTCCTGCTGAAGCATAATCCACATTGCCTCAACATAATCTCCGGCATAACCCCAATCTCTCTTTGCTTCCAGGTTCCCTAACTTTAACTCCTTTTCTAATCCTAATTTAATTTTAGCTACAGTATTAGTTATTTTCCTGGTAACAAATTCAAATCCCCTCCGTGGGGATTCATGATTGAAAAGAATCCCACTACAGGAAAAAAGGCCATACGCTTCACGATAATTTCGAGTTAAATCAAACCCTGCAACCTTAGATATTCCGTAAGGAGAACGGGGATGAAAAGGCGTATCTTCCTTTTGAGGAATTTCTTTTACTTTACCAAACATCTCACTTGAAGCAGCAAAGTAAAACTTGCATTTTGGTGTTTTTTTCCTAATTGCCGATAAAACATGAAGGGTCCCATTTATATTAGTATCTATTGTAGAAAATTCATCGTCAAAAGAATAACTAACAAAACTCTGTGCAGCTAAGTGATAACATTCATCCGGCTTTACTTTTTCAACGACATTAAACACGCTGGCATAGCTTTCTAAAGAACCGGAATGTAAAATAATCTTATCTAACAGATGCTTTATCCTCCAAAGCCGGTGCTCAGGATCTTCAAGTGCTACACGCCTCACTAAGCCATTAACCTCGTAACCTTTTTTCAGAAGAAGTTCTGCCAAATATGAACCATCCTGCCCTGTTATTCCGGTAATTAAAGCTTTCTTCATCGTCTTCTCTCCTTTTTAAATTTCTTATATTTTTATTCAACAAACATCCCTATTCTTTCTTTTAAAATACTTTTCAAATCTTAAACTAAATAATTTAGGAAAAAATTTAAATAATTCTTTAGCTGCTTTGAAAATTACCTTTAAATTTGCTCCCGTCGATTTACCTCCAAAACGGGAAAAATGATCCACCCCTATTTCTCTAATGCGATAACCTTTACTTTTAATCTTCACTAAAATCTCTGCACTGGCTAAAGCACCCTGTGCTTCTATCTCTATATCATCAATAACTTTTTTTCGAAATAATTTAAACCCACAATCAACATCCCTTACTTTTAATCCAAAAAACAACCTGATTACCAAACCATAAATTTTAGCATTTACCAAACGATAAAAAGCATCTTTTCTCTTCCTGCGATATCCGATAATCACCTCTGCATCCCCGATTAAAGGCAACATTTCCCTTATTTGGCTAAAATCAAATTGTCCGTCAGCATCAGTAAAACAAATTAAATCATAGCGGGCATTTTTTAATCCTGTCCTTAAAACCGCTCCATATCCCTTATTCTGTGGGTGTTGAATTAGTTTTATTCTTTTATCCTCATTAATCAATCTTTTTACTATTTTTTCCGTTTGGTCCCGGCTTCCGTCATCAACTACAATTATCTCGAAAGTGTCAGTCAAACTCTTCAAAACCTTCAAGGCTTTTCTTATCGTTACCTCAATATTATCCTCTTCATTATAACAAGGAAAAAACAAAGAAATATTATAATTCATATAAAACCCTTTCTGCTTTTATGATTAATTTTTCATTTTCTATTGTTTCCAACACATTAATCATTGTCTCTACCGGCCAATCTGCAGTGGGCAGAAGAGAAAAATTCTGATTGGTACTGGAAGCATAGATAAAATGCGGTATCCGAAAAAATCCGCATTTTATTTTATCTATTTGAGTATAAAAATATTTATTCTTCGAATCTAATTTAATTTCCCCTTTAATTACTGTTTTAAAATACCGGTTCAAAATTCTTAATTTACCTGTTATCTCCAAAGAAACTATCGAGGAAAAACTTTTTTTAACCGGTTTATTCTGAAACTTAATCTGCACATCTTTTATCCCCGGTACTTTTTCATAAATAAATTTCTCTAAAGATTGGCTGGAAATAATTACTTCCGGTTTAATTTTTTCTAAACTTAAAATCACTAATTTTTTTTCTAACCACATCTTATAAAGGTTAATATGAATATCATCCAGTTCAACCCTCATTTCTGTTGCTTCGATTCCTTCTATATTTAATAATTTACCTGTAATAATAATTTTTTCAAAATGCCCTTTTAATGATTCTTCATCGTTATAAGGAACAATCCGCACCTGAAAATTTTCTGAAGTTAAAATACCGGCTAAAAAGAATGATTCTTTTATCTTTTCTCCTAATTTAGCTAAACTAAATTCTTCTTTCAATTCCCATGCAGGCAATGCCTCCCTTTTATATACAATCGCTTCAGAACCATCAGGCAAAGGAAAAGTTTTCCTGACACTAAAAACTTTGTTAAAGGAAAAGAATTGCTTTTCTATCTCCCTTAGAGGTTTTAAATATCTACCTGTAGTATAAGCAGGCCCTAAATTCCCGGTTTTTAAAATAAGATAATCACTAAATTCCCCTAATGGTTTGCTATATCCTTTAGGCATTATCGGTAAATGATTAGACAGAGTATAAAACCTAAAAATAGAACTGGAAAAAGCTTTATGATTAACGAAAACCCTGGCAATAATAAGATTCTTTTTTTCCTTATTTGTTTGCATAATAAAATCAAAAATTTCTTTATGTTTCCAGTTTTCCCGGCAAGGAGGATAAGATAAACTCAAGTGCAATTTATTAAAGGGTACGATACCAGGAAAAACACCATAAGTAAAAATAACATATTGGAATAACCCTATTATTATTACACTATAGATTAACCTCTTTTGCCAAATTACTTTTTTTAAAGCAGGAATCCAAAAAACAGAAATAATACTAACCGCAGGTAAAAACGGCAGAGTATATCTTCCATCCTTATTTCCTATTAAAGTAAAAATAAAATAAGGAACAACTATCCACCCAATCAGTATTATCAAATTATCTCTCTTTTGATAATTTATTTTCCATTCCTTTACCAATTTTATTGTTCCTACTAAAAAAAGAATAAAAAATAAAAATTGTACCTGCTTTTCTAAATTACGGAAATAAAAGAAAAAAGAACCCAGGGATAAAAAATAAGGATCTCCTTCAGCCGTACCGATAGTAGCCGCCTGAATACACCGTTGAATTATAGGCAGCAAATTATATAAATACCACGGCCCGGCAATAATAAAAAAAGAAACCAGCACAAATAAAAAATTTTTTATTCCTTT
>JAGLHV010000150.1 GCA_023143305.1 bacterium
GAGAGTGCTTTCCGGAGGAATAGATTCTACTGCTCTCCAACGGCCCAAAAGATTTTTTGGGGCTGCACGGAATATAGAAGAAGGGGGTAGTTTGACTATTTTAGCTACTGCTTTAGTGGATACCGGTTCTCGCATGGACGACGTAATTTTTGAAGAGTTTAAAGGGACGGGAAATCTTGAAATTTGTCTGGATAGAAAATTGGTAGACAAAAGGATTTTTCCTGCTATTGATATAAATCGCTCAGGAACGAGGAAAGAAGATTTATTGCTTTCGGAAAATGAATTAAATAAAATTTGGATATTGAGGAAGGTTGTAAGTTCTTTAAACATTGTAGAAGCAATGGAATTATTAATAGAAAAACTGCAGGCAACTAAATCCAATAAAGATTTTCTTAAAGCAATGGAATTAAACAGCATGTAAAAGTAAGATTTTATACAGGTATAGAATATTCAAAAAAGATAAATTTCTTGCAAAAAAGGGAAAAATATGATAAATTAGCATAATTAAGCAGGAAAAAAATGAGTTATTAAAGGTAAAATCATAGTCTGCGAAGAGTGGATTATGATTTCGTCTTTATTTATATTTAATGAGAATAAAGGAGGGTTACTGTTTTGAGAAAGGCATTAATTGCTGGAAATTGGAAAATGAATAATGAAACAGAAAAGGCTGTGTCTTTAGTGAATGATTTGAAAACAGAATTAAAAAATGTGGAAGACCGGGAGGTTGTTGTTTGTCCCCCTTTTACAGTGTTAAAAGAAGTAAAAAAAGTAATTTGTAATTCTAATATTTTTTTGGGCGGACAAAATATGTATTGGGAAAAAACAGGAGCTTATACGGGAGAAATATCCCCTTTAATGTTGAAAGATGCTGGATGTGATTATGTAATTATTGGGCATTCGGAAAGAAGAATTTATTTTGGGGAGACCAATGAGTTTGTTAACAAAAAAGTAAAAGCGGCTTTTGCTTATAATTTAATTCCTATTGTTTGTGTGGGTGAAACATTAACCCAGAGAGAAAAAGGAGATGCTTTTAAGGTCGTAGAAAAACAACTAAGAGAAGGATTGGATGGTTTAAAGATAGAAGATTTTAGAAAATTAGTTATTGCGTATGAACCGATTTGGGCTATAGGTACGGGTAAAACAGCAACTCCTCTTCAGGCAGAAGAAGTTCATAAGTTCATAAGGGAATTATTAGAAAATATGTTTGTAGGAAAATCAGAAGAAATAAGAATTTTATATGGTGGAAGTATTAAACCGGAAAACATTTCTGTTCTTATGGCTTGTAAAAATATAGATGGAGGATTAGTGGGAGGGGCAAGTTTATCAGCAGATAATTTTATTAAAATTGTAAAGTTTATATAATATAATGTAAATTTGAAATTTATTCTTACTTATATTTCCGGGAGAAACAAGGATGAAATTAAAAAGTATTGGAGAATCTGTTACTGCTAATATATCTAATCATCATATCCATTTGTCCGAAGAAGATTTGTTTTGTCTTTTTGGAAAGGGTTATAAGTTAAATAACCTAAAGAATTTGCTTCAACCGGGACAATATGCCTGTAAAGAAAAGGTAAATATAGTTGGACCGAAAAATGTAATTAATAAAGTGAGAATAATCGGGCCTTTAAGAAAGAAAACCCAGATAGAAATTTCCCGAACAGAAGGATTTTATTTAGGAATAAATCCTCCTTTAAGAGATTCAGGAGCTTTAGAAGGAAGTGCTAAAATCGGTATTATTGGGCCGAAAGGAAAAATAGAAGCAAAAGCCTGTTGTATTATAGTTCGTCGTCATATTCATATGAAGGCTGAGGAAGCTAAACAATATAAAGTTAAGGATAAAGAGATAGTAAATGTGAAGGTTAAAGGAGAAAGAGGACTTATTTTTGGTAATGTTCAAGTTAGAGTAAGAAAAGATTTTGCTCTGGAATGTCATATAGACATGGATGAAGCGAATGCTTGCGGATTAAAAAACGGGCAAAAAGTCCAGATTGTTAATTTTACAGAAGAATGATTGAAAGAAGGAAAGGTATATTTATGAATATCGCCCTGGGAGCAGATCACAGAGGATTTGAATTAAAAGAAGAGATAAAACTTTTTTTAAAAAAAGCAGGACATCAGGTAAAAGATGTTGGTTGTTTTAATCGGGAACCTTGTGATTATCCCGATTTTGCTTTACTTGCAGCAGAAGCAGTAAGTACTCGGGACTATGAAAGAGGTATTCTTTGTTGTGCTACCGGAGTAGGGATGAGTATTGCTGCTAATAAAATTCCCGGGATAAGAGCAGCTCTTGTTTATGATGAGCAAATCGCCTTTTTGGTAAGAAAACATAATAAAGCAAACATTCTTTGTTTGGGAAGTGAAATTGTAAATAAAGATAAAGCGAATCAAATAATTGAAAACTGGATACGTACCCCTTTTTCTAAAGAAGAAAGACATATATGCCGTATTGAGAAAATTATGGATATAGAAAAAAAATATTTTAAGAAAAAATAGACTGAAAATTGTTTTTGTTTTAGGATGATTAAAAAAGAGTTTTAATTAAGGAGGAATGAATGGATATTAATGAAATCTTACAATTAATGATTAAAAAAGGTATTTCGGATATTCATTTTAAAGCCGGAGTTTCACCATTAGTTAGAATTAATGGGAAATTAATTGCCACTGCTTTTGAAGGATTTACACCTAAACATATAGAAGAAATTGCTTATAAATTGATGAATCCGCTGCACAGGCAAATCTTTGAACGGGAAAAAGAATTAGATTTTTCACATACTATTTCCGGGGTTTCCCGTTTTCGGGTAAATGTTTATCGTCAAAAAGGGTCTATCGCTCTTACTTTAAGGGTTATTCCTTTAGAAATGAAAAAGTTTGAGGACTTAAATTTACCTATGGAGACATTAATAAAATTATGCCAGGAACAAAGGGGGCTAATTTTAATAACAGGGGTAACAGGGGCAGGGAAAACTACAACGATGAATACAATGATAGATTATATTAATAAAAATAGAGCATGTAATATAATTACGGTTGAAGATCCTATTGAGTTTTATCATCAGGATGAAAAAGCCACGATTAGTCAGAGAGAAGTGGGGGAAGATACCAATTCTTTTTCTAGTGCCTTAAGATATATTTTGAGGCAGGATCCGGATGTCATCGTTCTTGGAGAAATGCGTGATTTTGAAACCATCCGACAAGGTATCCTTGCTGCTGAGACAGGGCATTTAGTTTTTTCTACCATTCATACTCTGGATGCAGTACAGACCCTCGACCGAATTGTTAGTCTTTATCCTTCTGCAAATGCCACAGAAGCTAGAATACAATTAGCTAATGTGTTGCGTGGCATTGTGGCGCAAAGGTTGATTCCCGGGATAGATGGTGAAAGTGTAGTTCCTGCGACTGAAATATTAATAGGGACATCTTTAATAAAAAAGCTTATTCTTGATGCTCAAAATAAAGATTTATACAAAGTAATGGAGCAGGGAGAATTTTATGGGATGAAAACTTTTGATCAGGCGATTTATCAGTTATATATGGGAAAAAAGATATCTTTAGAGAATGCTCTGGAGTATGCTACTAATCCGGATAATGTAATGTTAAAAATGAGAGGGATTTCTAAAGGGGAAAATTAAAAGGAGAGTAAAAATGGAAAAAAAATTTCCTCAAGAACTGAAATATTCTCCGGAACATAGTTGGGTGAAAATTGAGGGAGATTTAGGGATAATAGGTATTAGTGAGTATGCTCAAAAACTAATGGGAGAAGTAATTTTTGTAGAATTACCCCAAACAGGGAAAGGTTTAAAAAAGGGAGATAGTTTTGGAATTATAGAATCAGCTAAGGCAGTTTCCGACTTGATTAGTCCATTAAGTGGTGAAATAATTGATGTTAATTTTTCTCTGGCGGATAATCCCGGGATAATAAATACAAGTGTTTATCAGGCAGGGTGGGTGATAAAATTAAAAATAAAGGACAGGGCAGAAATAGATTTGTTATTAGATGCTCAAAAATATGAAAAATTTGTTAAGGAAGAAAATAAAGCTTAAAAAATGAAGGTTTGAGGAAAAGGGACAAATGATTAAAAAATGGGAGTTTATTTATGCTCCATGTGAAAAAGATGCCCGCAGATATAAGATAAGAATAGATGGAAATGAAGAGGATCTTTTCGATTTAATAAAGAAAGTTGGTAAAGATTGTGGTAAATCCTTTGTTCCAATAAGTAAATTGTTTAATTGGGTTTTCTATGTTTATAATGTAAATAAGGAAGAAAAGGGGAGAATAGAAAACACTTTACAAAAAATTTGTCCTATGAAGTCTAAGGAAAAAGAAAATAAAGAAGGTGTAGAAAATTCTGCTGAAACAGAAACTACCCCATCGTTGGAATATATTTTAGAAAATATAGTAAATTATGAAAAAAAGACAATCAAAAAAGAAGGGGTAAAAGAGAAAGCAAAAGAAGAGATAAAAGAGGAAGTAAAAG
>JAGLHV010000151.1 GCA_023143305.1 bacterium
TAGGGTTGGTGCTTATTATCATGATATTGGGAAGCTTAACAAACCGGAATATTTTATCGAGAATATTCCGGCTCTTAAAAGTAAACATGATAGTTTAGTTCCCTCCATGAGTAGCCTTATTTTAGTTTCGCATGTAAAAGATGGAGTAGCTCTGGCAAAGGAACATCGTTTGGACAAAGAAATAATAGATATTATTCAACAACATCATGGTACTTGTTTAATTCATTTTTTTTATCAGAGGGCATTGGAAGAATATGAATTAAAAAAAGTAGAAGAGGGGACTTATCGTTATCCGGGACCAAAACCTAAAACCAGAGAAGCAGCTTTAGTGATGTTGGCAGATGCGGTAGAAGCGGCTTCCCGTTCGTTAGAAGAACCATCTCATCGTAGAATAGAGGAGATAGTAAATAAAATTATTAATAATAAGTTTATTGATGAGCAGTTAAATGATTGTAATATTACCTTATCTAATTTGCATCGTATCGCGGAAAGTTTTGTTCATTCTCTGGTTAGTATTTACCATTCAAGAATAGAATATCCCGGATATGGAGAAGAAAAAGATCAGGAAAAAAAATGATAATTTTAATTCATAATCTTCAAAATACAACGAAGATTAATCAACAGTATGTGAAAAAGGTTGTAAGAAAAACATTAAAGGCTAATAACTTCTTTGTAAATAGTAAGGTTAAAAAAAACACAGAAATGAATATAGTTTTTGTGGACAATAAATATATAAAGAAATTGAATAAAAAATATTTAAATAGAAATTGTCCTACGGATGTAATATCTTTTTTGATAGGAGAAGGGGATATGTTCGGGGATGTTTTCATTTCTGTGGAACGGGCTAAAAAACAAGCAAAAGAACAGAATTGTCCTTTAAAAGAAGAATTAACTCTTTTGGTAGTTCATGGTGTTTTACATTTGTTGGGGTATGATCATATGACTAAAAAAGAAAATTTAATTATGAGGCGAAAAGAAAGTAATATTTTACAAGCCTGTTTAGATTTGGATTAGTAAAGAGTTCAATCATTAAAGGGTTTTTTTAAATGGAAATTATTAAAAATAAAACATTATGGTCTAGTTTTAATAATGCAATCAAAGGAATAATTTATGTATTAAAAACACAGCGGAATATGCGGGTACATTTTTTGCTGGCATTTGGAATTTTAATTATTAGTTTGTTTTTAGATTTGACTAAATTTGAAATATTGATTCTTATTTTTGCCATAACAGTTGTTTTAATTGTGGAAATGATAAATACTGCAATAGAAGTGGTTATAAATTTAATTACCGAAACTTATCATCCTTTGGCTAAAATGGCTAAGGATATTGCTGCCGGAGCTGTTTTATTTGCAGCGATAAATGCTTTTATTGTTGGGTATTTGATTTTTATGAAGTTTATAAAACTATATGTAGAATCTGATTTAGAAGTAGTATTGCTTAAAGTACAGCGTTCCCCGGAGTACATTACTCTTATTTGTTTATTAGTAGTAATAATTTCAGTGCTTATGGGAAAGTCAATTTTTAAGAGGGGAAGTCCTTTATCCGGAGGAATGCCCAGTGGGCATAGTGCTGTTGCTTTTGCTATTTGGACAATTACTTTGTATGTTCATCCGGATAATGTTCTTGTTCTTTCCGTGCCGGTTTTTATTCTGGCGGTTTTGGTTGTTCACAGCAGGATTGCTTTAGGAATTCATAATTGGTGGGAGGGTTTGACCGGGTCTTTTTTAGGTGTTTTAATTACCACATTAATTTTTCAATTATTTAGTTAATTTAAAAAAATTTATAAAATAATCTAAGTCTTATTTATTCTGAGAAACCGAAGGGGGCCCCGCAGCTTGCTGAGGGGTAGTTGATTGCCGGCTAAAAAAATTTTGTGATTATTTATTGAAAAAAACAGGAGAAAATAGTTGTTTTTGTTTAAAGGATTAATTTTAGTAATATTATTAATGTGGTCATTCTTTTTTTCGTTAATGGAGACAATTTTTGTTTCTTTGGATAAATTTAAGATAAGAGAAATAAAAGAAAAAAAATCTTTTTTAAGTATTGACCGATTATTGGAAAAACCATCCTGGTGGCTGACGGATATTCTGATAGGAAATACTTTAGTTAATATAATCTTTACTACCATGGCTATAAGTATGGCGGTTGATGTTACTTACAGGTGGTCTATTAAGAAGGAATGGATAACAGGGATAACGGCTGTTTTGGTAATGGTTATTATACTTGTCTTTGGAGAAATTATTCCCAAGACTTTAGCCCGGGTGCAAACAGTTAAGTTTTTTTCTTTAATGATTAAACCTTTTTTAACGGTGGATAAAATTTTGGTTCCGGCAAGTAAGCTATTTTTGTGGATCACCAATCTTTTTATTAAGCCCGGAAAAGAACAGCCGGAAAAAACAAAGGTAACGAAAAAAGAGTTATATTTTTTCTTGCGTACAGGCAGAAAAGAAGGAGCATTAGAAGAAGAAGAGGAGAAAATAATTTATCGGGTATTAGATTTGAAAGATATTTCCGCAGAGAGGATAATGACGCCTCGAAATAAAATAGATGCAATTTCTCTATCTCAAATTAAAGATAAAGAAGAACTTTTTTATAGGGTAATGGAAATAGGAAGATCTCGTATTCCGGTATATAAAGATAGTTTGGACAATATAAAAGGGATCCTTTATGTTAAGGATTTATTATCAGTCATAAGGGAAACGGAATCCTTTTCTATAATTAATTTTATGCATTCTACGTTTTTTGTTGAGCCGGATATAAAAATAGATGATTTATTTAAAGAATTTAATGCTAAAAAAATACACATTGCTCTGGTAAAAGAAAAAGGAATTTTAAAAGGGCTGATAACCATGGAAGATATTATAGAAGAAATTGTAGGAGAAATTCTGGATGAATATGATTTGGGCAAGATTAGAGAAAGACAATATGGAGGATTTCGGTTATGATGATGGGAATTATCTCTCTAATTGTGTTGGTGTTTTTATTTTTAGGTGTTATTTTTTTTGCAGCGGGAGAAATAGGGCTTACGTCTTTAAATAAATGGACAATAAAAAAAATAATAGATGAAAAGGGGAAAGAGGCTTGTTCTTTAGAAGCTTGGATAGAAAAGCCAAATCAATTGTTAACGACTATGCTGGTAGGCGGTAATTTAATGGTAATTGCTGTTTCAGCCTGGGCAGCAAATTTTGCTTTAAATCTTTCCTCTACTATGCACTGGAAAAAGCAATTAGTGCTTCCTGTTGTTACGATTATAACCTCTTTTTTTGTCTTGCTTTTTGGAGAAATAATACCTAAGGTTTTTACTCGTTATAATGCGGAAAAGGTATCCTTTTTGCTTATCAAGCCTCTTCTTCTGATTGATAAAATTTTAAATCCGGTAGTTGGCCTTTTGGTAAAATTCACGGATTTAATTGTTTATCTTTTTGGGGGCCGGATAATAAAACAAGGTAATTTATTGACGGAGAAAGAAATTCGTAATTTAATAGATATCAGTCAAAAAGATGGCATTTTGGAAAAACAAGAAAAAGAAATGATTGAGGGCACTTTAGAATTTACAGACACAGTGGTAGGAGAGGTGATGATTCCTTTATCCGATATCGTGGCGATAGATAGTAGTAAATCTTCCGATGAAATAATTGATTTAGTAGTTGATATGGAATATTCTCGGGTCCCTATTTTTAAAGACAATGTAGCTAATATTATCGGTATTCTTTATACCAGGGATTTATTATATACCACTAAAAACGAATCTCTTTTTGTTCTTCAGGATATTATGCGTAAGGTTTATTTTATAGAAGAAAAACAAAAAATAGGTAAATTATTAAAAGAATTTAAAAAAGGCAATATCCATATAGCCATAGTAGTAGATAAAGATAAAAAGGCTTTAGGATTAGTAACTATCGAAGATTTAATCGAAGAAATATTCGGAGAAATTTTAGATGAATATGATTAGTAAACTTTTTTTCTGCCCGGAGTGAGTAAACAGGTAAATACCAACGACGGCAATGGTAAATCAGCATAAATGTTTTTTATAAAAAGAAGGTATTTTTAAGTGTATATAAACACAGAGGCTTTTGTTTTAAAACACTATGACTTAAAAGAATCAGATAAAATTATAACTTTATATACCAGGGATTTAGGTAAAATTCAGGCGGTAGTAAAAGGAATAAGAAAGGCAAAAAGCAAATTAGCCGTCACCATGGAACCTTTTACGTATATTGATTTAACTCTTTATCGTAAATCTCAAAATAAATTGTTTACTATTACCAATGGTAATATTAAATATTCCTTATATAAGATAAAAGAAGATTTTTTGCGGATAGTTTATGGGGATTATTTGTTGGAGTTGGTAGATAAATTAACAGAGACAGAGGAAAAAAATCGTGCACTTTTTAACCTGATAAAAGAGTTTCTTTTTTTAATGGAATATAAAAGT
>JAGLHV010000152.1 GCA_023143305.1 bacterium
AATTTTCGATCCATCTCCTTCCCTAATGTCGCAGAATCGATAATCGTTAACTTTTCGGTAGTATATTTATCAAGCTCTCCCTTATCAAACCAAACCCCTCCACAAACAAAACATTGATCAACTTCCATAATATAAGAAATTCCTGCCCCTTTCAATTCTTTAAACTCATGAACTTCCTTAACATTTATTTCCTTTTTCTGCAATTTTCCAATACATTTAGGACAATCCATAACTACCCCCTCCTAATTTTTAGAAGAAAAAAAGTTTTTAAATATTTCTCTAAGATAACGAGAAACAAGAGCATGTCTTTCCCCAAAAGAAAAATTCTTGTTTTCAAGTTTATCCAGTTCTGAACTATCAAGCCATATTCCCCGGCATTTTTCACACACATCTATCAAAAATCCTGCTCGCTTCGTGGCTGGTTTCTTAATCATAATTTGGTTACATTTTGGACATCTACCTTCTTTTTTATTCAGTTCTTTATACTCTCCTACTTTGGGAGAATTCAGAATTAACAATTTTTCAGCTAAATACTGCTCTAATTCATTTGCATCAAACCAAATCCCATTACAACTTAAACATTGATCCAGTTCAATTTCACCTACTTGTTCTGCATCATTTAAAATATCGGACCCATATTCAGGGCGTGTCGTCACTGTAACCTTATTCAGAACTCCTCCGCATTTCGGACATTTCATTTTACTGTACCCTCCTTTATCGTTTTAATAAAAACATCTCCACCTGCTTTTACTTCTTTGAAATATGTCCCCTGTTTTCTTTTGTTGACGTCTTCTTTCTCAACGTCATATTATCATACATAGATCCATATTTATTCTACTATTAATTATGATTCTTATCCAGTACTTTTTCTAATTTTAGATAAAAAAAGAGGAAACAGAAATCCGGGTATTTCAGAAGGAAAAGAGGCGCCCTGTCTATTTAAAATAAAAGTTCACTCCAATAGGTTTACCGATTTTCAGATAAATTATGTTTTTGAGTGAAACGAAAAATCATTTGAGAGTACAAGTATATAGGTGCGGAGTTTATTTGGTAGACAAAATATGTAGAATATCCCCGTCTTTGACCGGATATTCTTTCTTTTCGGCGCGCAGCAATCCCCGGCGGGAGGCTTCTTGTTCAGAGCCACATTCCAGTAAGCGGTCAAAAGATATTACCTCCGCCCGGACAAAATAATTCATTAAATCTTTGTGAATAACCCCTGCCGCCTCTTTCGCCGGACAACCCCGGCTTATGGTCCAGGCACGAACCTCGTCAGAACCCACCGTAAAATAACTAATAAGATTGACCGTACTATAGGCTTGTTGAATAAAAACGGCTTTACCATTCAAGGGGAGACAGTATTCTTCCCTGAAAGATTCCCGGTCTTCCGGAGGAAGTTCCTGCAAATCTTTTTCCAGCTTAACATATATTTTCACCAGAGACATTCCCCGGGAAGTAACTACCTTTTCAAATTCCTTTATTTCTTCCAAACGACTATGTTCTTCCGAGAGATTGACTACCACAAACACAGGTTTAAAAGTTAAGAAACTATAGGAAAGTAATTCTTTGTAAACACCGGGAGGCAGTTCCAAAGCAGAAAGCATAGTATTGGATTCCAGAGTAGCCGCGAGTTTTTTGAATATTTCTTCTTCCGGTACCCCGGCTAAATTAGAAGTTTTATTCTGCTTTTTTATGCGTTCAAGTTTCCTCTCTACCTGTTCCAGATCGGAAAAAATCATTTCTGAAAGACAGATATCCAAATCCGAGAGTATATTTCGGCTGACACATCCGGGAGCAAATCCATTTAAAATAACGGCTAAGGCATCCATAAGTTTTAAATGATTTAAAGCTTTATTATTATTTGCACTGTCACCCGGAGAAAGCCGGCAGGTATCAGTAAAGGAAATCTGAGCATAAATAGTTTTTTTGGGTTTATACAGCGCACTGAGTTTATCCACCCGTTCGTCGGGTACATCTACCGTAGCCGTATTGGCTTTATCAGGAGAAAGAAATGCTCCTTTGGTATTGCTAAGAAGTTCAAAAAGCGTGGTTTTACCACTGGCTGCCAGGCCTACCAAACCTACCTGCATAATTTATCTCCTTGTTATTTAAAAAGTAATGCCAAAAATATCTGACATTTAGTTTATAATTTGTATAATTTAGTAATGAGAATATTTATTTAGTTTTGTATTCTCGTCGTCCTCCCCCTTTTTCAAAGGGGGAAATCTCTTTTCATATTCTTTCATCTAATTTTTGACACTACCATTTAAAAAATAAAATTTACTTATCTTTACAATGCCATTGAAAAACTATTTGTTTAACTAAATCCACAAATTATTCTTCCAACCAATTTTTAATAACTTATGCAATTTGCGGTAGCCAATTAAAAAGGTAAATTTTTTTTTAATTGTGTAGTATGTTTTTTCCTTTGTCTATTAAAATATCATTTTTTTCCTGACTATGCAAGCATAAAGTTAACAGGAGGGAACAGTTTTTATAAAAATTACTTGCTTGACAAGTTTTCCAAATATGTGTTACGATATTTACGGAAGTTGTCTAATATTGCTAAATTCGTAAACACGGGGGTAATTGTAATTATGGAGAAAGAATTAAACCCAAAATCAAAAAAATTAATCCAAACCGCCTGCGATTTATTTTTCCGCTATGGTATTAAAAGGGTGAGTATTAAAGAAATCTGCCAGGAGGCCGGGGTCAGCAAAATGACCTTTTATAGACATTTCCGCAATAAAGATGCTTTAGCTATACACATATTAAACGAACTCTCCAACGCTACCAAACATAAATTTGAGCAAATCATAGCCCAGAAAATACCCTTTGATCAAAAAATCAGACAGCTTGCTACCAGAAAAATGGAATTGACTAATGCCTGCAACCGGGAATTTATTGATGAATTACTATCTGACGAAGATTCTGAATGTGGAAAATTATTACTCAAAAAACGTAAGGAATCCTATAAATTAATCAAAAAACTTTATACCGGTGCCCAAAAAAAGGGGGAGATTCGCTCTGATATTAAGATTGAATTTATCCTGTTTATGGTTGAACATTTTAGACAAATTATGCTCAATGAAACCATTAAAAAAGTCTATCCTGATACAGAAGAGTTAACCAATAAACTGTTTAATTTTCTTTTTTACGGTATCATCAACAAAGACCACAAAACTGTACAATGAAAAATTTTATAAAAATTAATCTTTTTGTTTTCCTTTTATTTATTCCCGGCTATCTAGGAGCACAATCTGTTTCTTTACAGGGAACATTGTCCGGATGGTTAACTGCTACCCAGGAACCCAACTTAGGTTTTCGTTACTTACCCGAGATGAGAGTATCCCAATCAATTGCCCGGGAAAAAACAATCGATGCAGAAATTGCAATAAATTCTTATGCTTTATTTCCCTTACAATCTCCCCGGGAAGTTGAAAATAATTCTGATTTAAAATTGTATCGGTGGTGGATGCGTTATTCTGCGGCGGGCTTAGAAACACGTATTGGTTTACAAAAAATAAATTTCGGCCCGGCAAAGATTATGCGTACTTTAATGTGGTTTGACCGGATTGATATTCGTGACCCGTTAAAATTAACCGACGGAGTTTATGCTATACTGGGACGCTATTATTTTTTAAATAATGCTAATATCTGGATCTGGGGATTATACGGAAATGATTCCCTCAAAGGATTAGAGTTTGTAGAAACAGACGATACTCATCCGGAGGTAGGAGGACGATATCAATTTCCTGTCCCCAGGGGAGAATTTTCCTTTACTTATCACCGTAGGCAAATTGACCATGCAGACTGGAACAAAGAAATGACCAGCACAATGACCGATGGCTTAGAAAACCGTTATGCGCTTGATGGCAATTGGGATATAGGAATAGGTTTGTGGTTTGAAGCCTCCGTAGGAGAAATAAAAATAAATAATACTACTCAAATGAGACAAGATAATCTGACTATAGGGAGTGATTATACTTTTCACCCCGGAATACATCTCTTATATGAACATTTCCTTCAGTCAACGGATTTAAAAGAAGAAGATATAGATGAAACAAATAATTTTTCTGCTTTATCAATCGATTATAATTTTGGTATTATTGATACTATAATCATTATTGCTTATTACGATTGGAACAGTGAAAAAAATTATTCTTATTTAAACTGGCAGCGTACTTACGACAATTGGAAGATAAACCTGATTGGGTTTTCTAACACCAAAGACACTGATAATACTTTCAGTGGAGAAGGATTGCAATGTATGGTCACTTATAATTATTGATGTCCTGTTCTGTCAAAATTATTATGTTAATTTCCCCCCCTTTGGAAATAGGGACAAAAAGTGTAAACGATGTCCCCTGTTTAAAACGTAAACCATGTTTGTGTTGCACAGGATTTATAAGAGTTCTGCAAAATACAATATTC
>JAGLHV010000153.1 GCA_023143305.1 bacterium
GTGAGTATATGACTATTTGTGACAATTGTAAAATGGGGAAATAAATGAAGCGGGTACTTGTTGGTTTTTTAATAGTTATTATGGTTTGTTTATTAACGGGTGTTGTTTTTGCTGAACGGTCTTCTACTTCAGGGGCGATATTTTTAAAGCAGGCGATGGGGACGCGGGCAGCAGGAATGGGAGAAGCTTTTTGTGCTGTGGCCGATGATTTAAGTGCGGTTTATTACAATCCGGCTGGATTGGTACAATTGAATGTTCGGGAACCGGTAAGGGAATCAATGGACAGCATTTTAATTCCGCCTTTATTAAAATTTAAAAATAAACAGCTTACGGCCTTGTATTTAAAAGGATTTGTAGATACAAGTTATGGATTTATAGGTTTCGAACAGCCATTGAATATAAGTGGATTTTTTGGACACAGAATAGTAGCAATAGCAGAAAGCCTGGTATTTTTTCAGGGAGGGGATATTCAGATAAATACTACTAATTCGGATGGTTCTTTTCAAAGTTCACGAACTATTTGTGCGCAACAGGATTATGTATTTACTTTTACTTATAGTGAATATGTTTCTATAATTAAACCTTTGCTAACTGAAAAAAGCTTAGGAAGGCATTTTGTAGGAATGAACTTAAAAGTTATTCATTCAAGCTTAGTTCAGGAATATCAAACGACTACTTTTGCTCTGGATTTAGGATGGTTATACAAATGTATGGTAGAAAATGTTTCCCTGGGAGTAAATTTACAGAATTTAGGAAAAGGAATAAAATATGAGGAGAAAGAAGATTCTTTACCTTTTAATGTTCGCGCAGGAATAGCTTATGCCTTTGGACCGTGCGAAAACGGTATAGGTGCTTGTGATTTAGTAGTACCGTTAGATGATTTTAACGATAAAATAAAAGTAAATTTTGGAGTAGAATATTGGTTTAAAGAAGTAATTGCAGCCAGAATGGGTTATAAAATCGGATATGATTTGGATTCTTTTACTTGTGGAGCAGGATTTAAAACAAAAGGATGGCAATTGGATTATGCTTTTTGTTTAAGAGAAGAAATAAATTCTCTTTATCAGCTTTCTTTAACGCTTAATTTTTAGTCTGATATATGCACAATTTTTAAAAAGGTGTTGATGGCAATATCTTCTTGACAATAAAAATCCTTTTTATTACAATAAAAAGGACGAGAAAGCAAAATTAAAAAATTGAATTAGTTTGATTGATTTTTGTTTGGTGGTTTATAAGTTAAAGAGATTGATGGGAAAAGGAAATAAAGATAATTTATGGAAACGCTTAACCGGGTGGAAATACTCTGTTTTAATATGGGTAATACTAAGTTTGGTTTGGATATGGGGGGAATACAGGAAATCCTGGAAATGATAGAGATTACTCCATTGCCGGATAGTCCGGATTTTGTAGACGGAGTTATTAATCTGAGAGGGAAAATTATTCCGATAATTGATTTAAGAAAAATATGTAACATAGAGAGTAAAGAAGAAGATATTACCGAGTTGAATATAATAGTAGTACGAATGGAAAAGTTAGTAGCAGGGATGATTGTAGACAGGGTGGAGGAAGTATTAAAAATCAATTCAACTCTAATAGAAATCCCTTCAGAGGAGTTGCCGATTACACGGCTTCTTTCCAGTGTAGCTAAATTAGAAAAAGGGATAGTATTTATTTTGGATTTAAATAAAATTTTTGATTTTCAAAAAAAATCTTTACTTACTAAAGTAAATCGTGAAAAAATAAAAATACAGGAAAAAAAAGAAGTTGAACCCACCCCAATAGTTAAATTTATTTTACACCAGCGTGCAACTAATCTGGCAGAAACAAAAGAAACAGGTAGAGAAAAAAAGAATACAGAACAACTATTGAGTTTTTCCCTGGGTGAAGAACAGTATGGGTTAAGGGTGAAATTTATAAAAGAGATTTTGTACTTTTCCAGTATAACAAAAGTTCCTTTTGCTCCCAGGTGTATAAGGGGAATAATTAACTTACGAGGAGAAATTGTGGCTATTATTGATATAAGTAAAATGTTGGATTTGCCGGAAAGTGAAAATTATTCAAAAAAAATGCATATTATTGTTATAGAGGCTTACAAAAAACTGGCTGGTTTTTGGGTAAATAAAATAGGTGACATTGGTGATTTTTCATCCTCGGCAATAGTTCCTCCTTTATCTACTCTGGAAAAGAATAAAGCCGATTTTATAGAAGGCGAAATAGAATTTGAAAATGACAACAAACTGGTAACCGTTTTAAAGTTAGAAAATATTTTAAATTATAAGATGGAGTAATGTTTTTGCCGGGTAATGATTATTTGAAATTTTATGTTGGATAAGTTTATAAAAAGGAGGGATATTTTTCGTTGATTGGAATAATAGGTGCTCTGGAAGAAGAAATAAATTTATTAAAGAATAAAATTGATTTAGAAAAAAAAGAAAAAATAGCAAAACGAAATTTTTATATAGGAAAGTTAAAGGGGCAAAAAGTTGTTTTAGTTAAATCCGGAGTAGGAAAAGTAAATGCTGCGGTGACCAGCCAACTTTTAATAACTGCTTTTAATGTAAAAAAAATAATTTTTACCGGAATTGCCGGAGGGATTGCTCCTCATTTAGAAATAGGGGATTTGATTATTGCTTCTCAGGTTGCCCAGCATGATTATGGCAATATTGGCAATGAAGGGTTGGTTCCCTTCAAGCCCGGTGCTTACCCCTTCGGAAAAATGGTAATAGAAGATGTGTATTATAAAGTAGATGAGGGTTTGTTTGATATAGCAACAAAAGTATCGCAGGATATAGTTCTTGATGATTTACCGGGGGGAGTTATTTTTTCCCGAAAAGCAAGAAGGCCGATAATACATAAAGGAATAGTGGTTACCGGGGATCAGTTTATTCTTTCCAAAAGCAAACAGCAGTGGTTGTATAATACATTTAATGCTCTGGCGACTGAAATGGAAGGAGGAGCTGTAACTCAGGTTTGTTGCCTAAATAAAATTCCTTTTTTGTTAATAAGGTCATTGAGCGATCTGGCTGATGAAAAAGCAGAAATAAATTTTCAAAAGTTTGTACAGTATGCTTCTGCTAATTCTCTTTTGTTGGTGGAAAAGATTTTGGCCCGAATTTAAAAAAATATTTTAAACGTTTTGATGGAAAAAGGATAATTGTGGAAAAAGTAAGAGATAGATGGAGCAGTAGAAAAGTTTTTTTATTGGCGTCTATTGGTTCGGCGGTGGGATTAGGAAATGTATGGAGGTTTTCTTATGTTTGCTACCAAAACGGAGGTGGGGCATTTTTAATTCCTTATTTTGTTGCATTATTTACAGCGGGTATTCCTTTAATGATTTTAGAGTATGCTATCGGTCAAATGATGAACGGGGCCGCTCCGGTATCTTTTGCCAGGATTAAACAACGATATGAGTGGATTGGGTGGTGGTCTCTTTTAATCGGGTTTGTAGTGATGACTTATTATACGGTGATTATGAGTTGGTGCTTTTCTTATTTGCTATATTCATTAAAGCTCAGTTGGGGAAACTCAGCACAGGATTTCTTTTTTAACAATTTCCTTGCTCTTTCTTCAGGGCATGGGAATTTAGGCGGAATTAGATGGCCTATTTTGGGGGGTCTAATAATTGTCTGGCTTTCTATATTTTTCTGTATCATTAAGGGAGCCAAGAGTGTAGGTAAAGTGGTATTAATTACCGTTCCTTTACCGGTAATTTGTTTAGTTATTTTAGTAATTAGAGGAATAACTTTACCCGGGGCGATGGAGGGATTAAAATTTTATCTTACTCCGGATTTTAAAATGTTGCTTAAACCGGATGTCTGGTTGGCGGCTTATTCTCAGATTTTTTTCTCTTTGAGTTTAGGGTTTGGGGTGTTGATTGCTTATGCCAGTTATTTGCCTAAAAAATCAGATGTAGTAAATAATGCTTTTATTACCGGTCTGGCAGATGCAGGAATAAGTTTTTTTGCCGGGTTTGCGGTTTTTAGTACCTTAGGATATTTAGCTTGTGCTACAGGGGTTGGGGTAGAGGATGTTGTAACTGCAGGACCGGGATTAGCTTTTGTAACTTATCCGACTATTATTAGTCTTTTACCTTTTGGGGCATCCTTTTTTGGGGTACTTTTTTTTATAATGCTTTTAACTCTGGGAATAGATTCTGCTTTTTCTTTAGTAGAAGCAGTAACAGCAGGGGTAATGGAAAAATGGGGTATTTCCCGCTTAAAAGTTAATGCTATCGTTTGTTCGACAGCTTTTTTTTTGGGTCTTGTTTTTACTACACGGGCGGGGTTATATTGGTTGGATGTAGTAGACCATTTTATTACCACTTTTGGTTTAGTGGCTGTAGGATTGGCAGAATGTTTAGTAATAGGTTATGTGTTGGGAGCGGAAAGAATTAGAAAATATGTAAATGAGCATTCTGATTTTAGTATAGG
>JAGLHV010000154.1 GCA_023143305.1 bacterium
AATATAATGTTTTGTCCAGAGTGTCGAGCTGAATTCATAGAGGGAATAACCGTTTGCAGTGATTGTGGAATTACCTTAGTCGAAGAATTATCTCCCCAGCCAAAACCGGAATATCATAAATTAGTGAAAGTTTTTTCCACCGGAAAAAGTATCGAAGCGGGATTTGTTAAATCATTGTTAGAGGCAAATGAGATTAATTGTTTCATTAAAAATATGCATTATCCTTCGCTTATACCTGTAGGAATTGCAGCTGTTCCGATAAAAATAATGGTAGAAGAAAAAGACAAAGTTAATGCGGAAGAAATTATTAATCAATATTATAAAGATTTGAAAAACGAGTAAGAATATTTTAGGAAATAATAATTTTTATAATTTTATTGGTTTTTATAAATAGGGGATATAATTTAATAATATAAGACTTGTATAGATATAGTGGGAATAAAATGAACAATAATAATTTGCGTGATAAAAATAATAATTTTCATTTAATTAATGGGAATATTCATAAAAGCGTACTTTCCATAGCTTTACCATTGGTTGTTGTGAATACTTTTAATATTGCTCTGGAACTTATTGATGCCTTTTTTGTGGGGCGTTTAGGTGCGGAAGCACTGGCGGCTATTGCCCTGGCCAGTGTGATAATGTTTTTTTTAGCCACTTTTGGAATAGGTTTAGGAATAGGGACAATAGCTTTGGTATCTGCTGCCTTTGGAGAAGGAGACTTTGAAAAGGGAGATAAGATTGCCCTGCAATCTTTATATTTAGGGATAGTCGTTTCGCTTGTTTTAGGAGCACTTGGTTTCTTCTTTTCGCCATGGTTGCTAAATTTTCTGGGAGCAAAGGGGAATGTTCTCATAATCGGGAGCAAATATCTTAAAATTTTATTTACGGGAATATTGGCAATGTTTTTTATGTTTTTGGGTAACGCTGTTTTTCAGGGAGCAGGGGATACTAAAATCCCGATGAAAATCGGAGCGATAACAGTCATAATAAATATTATACTTGATCCGTTAATGATATTTGGGTTGTTAGGTTTTCCGCGACTGGGAATTTCCGGAGCAGCATGGGCTACAGTTATAGCACGTACTATAGGTGGTATAATAATGCTAAGTATTTTTTTTAGAGGGAAACATTTGGTACAAATAAAATTAGATGATTTAGGTTTGAATTTTAAAATAATTAAGAAAATATTATTGATTGGTTTTCCCGGTTCTATTCAAATGTTACTGAGAAGCTTTTCAGCCGTGGTACTAATTAAAATAGTTGCTGTGTTTGGCACTACCGTAATAGCTGCTTACGGAATAGGGGGGAGAATATTTCATTTTTTTCTTTTGCCCGGGTTTTGTTTTGGCGGGGCAGCAGCGACTTTAGTGGGACAAAATTTAGGGGCAAAAAATCCTCACCGAGCTTACAAAAGTGCTTTGTTATCTTCTTATTATTACCTTGTATTTTTATTAATAAGCGGCACAATTGTTTTTATTTTCTCTTCTCCCATCGCTGCTCTTTTTAATCCGGATAAAGAATTTGTAAAGGTTTGTTCCTTATTTCTTAAATATCTGTCGGTTGGCTCTGTTTTTCTTAGTTCCGGGGTAGTATTTTCCCGGGCGTTACAAGGAGCAGGAGATACAATTTCCCCGATGTTAATGACCGGACTTTCTTTATATATATTTCAAATACCTCTTGCTTTCTTTTTGTCTAATCATTTAGGATTTAACGAAAGGGGTGTCTGGATAGCAGGTCTACTGGGAAGTCTTATCCATGGATTATTAATGGCCATTATTTTTTTAAATGGTAAATGGAAATATCGAAAGGTTGGAGTGAAAATAAATTAAATTATAATATAATTTAATTTTAAAAAAAACATAAAATGTTTAAAAAATTCTACGATGTAATTGTAATTGGCGGCGGTGCTTCAGGAATGTTTGCTGCCGGATGTGCAGCAGCTAAGGGTGCTGATACTCTCTTGTTAGAAAAAACTAATCAATTAGGTAACAAACTTAGCATTACCGGAAAAGGCAGATGTAATCTTACTAATATTGGCGAGGTAAATGATTTTATTGAAAGTTATGGAAAAAACGGCAAATTTTTATACCGGTCTTTTAAAAACTTTTTCAACCAGTCTTTAATTGCCTTTTTTAATAGTTATGGTATTGAAACGAAAGTAGAAAGAGGAGGAAGGATTTTTCCGGTTAGTGATAATTCTGAAAGCATTGTAAATGCTTTAAGAAATTATCTTAAAGAAAACAAAGTGACTTTAGGTTTAAATCTACAAGTTAAAGAAATTGTACTTGGCGACAATAAAACAGATAGAAATAATAAAGTCATAGGAATAAAACTAAGTGAAAGAAAAGAAATTATAAAAACAGATAAAGTTATTCTGGCTACCGGCGGACTTTCTTATCCTAAGACAGGGGCTACCGGAGATGGGTACCGAATGGCAAAGAAATTAGGGCACAGTATTGTTTCTCTTACGCCGGCACTGGTGCCTTTAGAAACTAAAGAAGATTTTGTTAAAGACTTACAGGGATTAGCCTTAAAAAATGTCAGTGTTACTGTTTTTACTAACGGCAGGAAGATTGGTGAAGACTTTGGTGAAATGTTATTTACTCATTTTGGTCTTTCAGGTCCGATTATATTAAAAATGAGTAGTTTAGTCATTGAACATTTAAACAAAAACCAAGAAGTAAGTATTGTAATTAATTTTAAACCCGCATTAGATGAAAAGAAGCTTGCAGACCGATTATTACGTGAAACTAAAAATTTTGGTCTTAAATCAGTCAATAATGTAATGAAAAATTTCCTTCCCCGAAAACTTGTTCCTGTCTTCCTGAAATTAGCTAATATAAATACTGATAAAAAATTCAAACAAATCACTCATCAGGAAAAAGAAAAAATAATCAATCTTTTAACTAATTTTAGTTTAAAAATAACTAAATCCAGACCAATTGATGAAGCTATTATTACCAAAGGAGGGATTTCTTTAAAAGAAATCAATCCTTACACTATGGAATCGAAAAAAATTAAAGGGCTATATTTTTGTGGAGAAATAATTGACCTTGACGGTAAAACCGGAGGATATAATCTGCAGTTAGCCTTTTCTACCGCACACCTTGCCGCACAATCAGCATTCAACCCTTGACATAAGATAAAGTAGAAATATATAATATTACACAGAATAAAAATATTATCTAAAAAAAAGAAGATATTTTCTCGATTTAAAAAAAAACACGACTAAACTCCTTTCCTTTATAAGTATCGGGAAGTAATAAAAATAGATAAGGATTTTAAAAGATTCGACTTTGAGGGTTTTAAAAATGGCCTGGATTCAAAAAACTTTAGATATAAACGAAAAACTTTCAGTTTTATCACATGATTCACAATACGATCTGGCATGTTCCTGCAGTATAAATGATGATGATCGCCGGCATCGCTCAAAAGAGGACAAGTGGATATATCCGGTTACTTTTCCTAATGGCGGCCGGTCTTTTTTGTTTAAGACTTTAATTTCTAATGTATGTGTTAATGATTGTAAATATTGTCCTTTGCGTGAAGGACAGAATACCAGAAGATGTACACTGCAGGCATATGAACTGGTAAAAGCCTTTCTTCAGTATTATCAAAAAGGTAAAGTGATGGGGCTTTTTTTAAGTAGTGGCGTAATGGGTAATCCCGATAAAACAATGGAGCAAATAAATAAAATTGCTCTTATTTTAAGAAAAAAACATTTTAAAGGATACATTCATCTAAAAGTTATTCCCGGTGCTTCTAATGCAGCGATAGAGGAAACTGTTTCTTTAGCCAGTGCAGTTTCAATAAATATCGAAACTGCCGGCGAAAAGAATTTTAACCAACTTTCTAACAGCAAAAACTATTTACAGGATATTATTAGGCCGCTTAAATTAATCAGCCGGCTTACCGGAAAAGGTTCTCGTTATAGTAGAGTAAAAAAAACGACGCAATTTGTGGTTGGTGCATCTGAAGAAACTGACCAGGAAATTATTAAATATTCCTGGAACTTATACCGGCGATTGGGTTTAAACCGTATTTATTTTAGTGCTTATCAACGGGGTTTAGGCGAACCTGATTTACCCGGGGAGATTTCCGGTCAAAGCAATAATGATATTTTAACTCGAGAGCATCGTTTATATCAGGCGGATTGGTTAATCAGAAAATATGGTTTTACGGAAAAAGAAATTCTTTTTCAAGCTGATGGTAATTTATCATTGACTCTGGACCCCAAGGAAACTTGGGCTAAGAATCATCCGGAATTTTTTCCGGTTGATATTAATAAAGCAGATAAGTTAAAATTACTACGGGTCCCGGGTTTAGGATTGGTTACCGTTAATTATATACTTAAATACAGGGAAAAGGGTGGATA
>JAGLHV010000155.1 GCA_023143305.1 bacterium
TAGAATCCTTTTCATACCAACTGCCTGCTTTGATAAATAAATTCATAGCAACAATATCATTTGTTTTACTTTCTTTATGTAATAATGTTAAACCATTGTTGAAAACTATTTTCCTGACCTTCCCCGCGGCATAGACACAATGGGTAAAATTAAATAAGTTAATAATCAGGACAGATATAATACAAAACACGCCTCTATACATAATTTCCCCTTTTTATTTAAGTTTATCCCGTCTAAAAAGATTGTTTTACTTCTATTTTAAAATTTATATGCTTTTTTGCCTCATTCATCCGGCCTAATAACTACCAGGGTATACTTATTCAAATCTAAATACTTATTGGCAACTTCCACAATATCGGCAATAGTTATTTTGGTTATTTGTTCAAGATATGATTGTAGAAATTCACAAGTATCAAGTGTCTCATAATACCCCAAACTAAACGCCTGGTTAGCAAAAGTTTCATTATTAAAAAAATAATCACTCTCAAGCATTATTTTAGCCTTGTTTAATTCTTTTTCACCAAGAGCTCCATCTTTTATTTTAGCTATTTCGCCTAAAACTTCATCCCGTACCTTCTGAATTTTTGTAAATTCACAAAAGGCAGAAACAACAAACGGCCCCTGTCCTTTCTGCGTTAAAAAACCGGACTCAATGTTCCAGACCAGTTTTTTCTTTTCCCTTAATTGTCTATACAATCGGGAACTCCGTCCTTTTCCCAAAATATATGCTAATAGGTCCATAGCATATTGATCTTTGCTTTTTATGTCGGGACCAAGAAAGCCTATATTTAAGTATGTCTGCTTAATCTTTTTTTTAATTTCAATTTCTTGTTTTTTGCTCTGGATATTTATTGGAATGTAGTTTTCCCTTGCTGTTTTCTCTTTGGAAAAAGAAGAATGCCGAACATTAAATGTTTTTTTTATGTCGCGAATAATTTTTTTAGTTTTAAAATCACCGACAACAGTTATACACATATTCGAAGGCACATAAAATTTTTGATAATATTCGAAGAGAGTCTTCCTGTTCATATTTTTGATGCCTTCTTCATTGCCAAGTACTCTAAATCTATATGGACTGGAAATATAAAGTGTTTCATTTAACAAATTCCACAGGTGCGAAGATGGATTGTCATAGCTCCGTTTAATCTCCTCCAAAACTACTAACCGTTCTCTCTCCAGTTCCTCCCGGGGAAAAGTAGCATTGGTTAAAATGTCCCCAAGAATATCCAGGGATATTTTAAAATGCTCACTGGGTATCACTATATGATAATAGGTAAAATCTTTAGCCGTACCGGCATTAATATTTCCCCCTCTTATCGCAATCTCTTTCCCTACTTCTCCTGCCTCTCGCCGGCTTGTTCCCTTAAACAGCATATGTTCAATAAAATGAGAGACTCCATTATTATATTTATCTTCGTTAATTGAACCGGCCCTAATCCACACCTGGATAGCGACTATAGGTAAAGAATGGTCTTCCCTGGTAATAATGGTCAATCCATTAGAAAGTTTTGTTTTATTTACATTATCAACCCAGGCAGCCTGGCAAATCCCGAAACTCAATCCCAAAAAAACAAATACCAAATAAAAAACAATAAGCTTTTTCATTCTGGATCCTCCATAAAAACCCCCATATGTCTCTTATCAGTGCTTAAGCAAAGTCCCTGATTAGCTCAAAATTTGGTTAACAATTCTATTTCTTTAGCATATCCCTTCAAATCAGTAGGCGTTTCCAGAAAAAACGGGAGTTTTTTTAATTTTGGATGCATAATTACCTTCCTCATTGCATCTAAACCAATATATCCTTTTCCTATACAGGCATGTCTGTCTTTATGACTGGCAAATTCCGTTAAACTATCATTTAAATGAACAGCTTTTAATCTGTTTAACCCTATTATGCTATCAAACTCATCAATAACTTTATTTAAATTATTGACTATATCATATCCTGCCGAGTAAACATGACAGGTGTCTAAACAAACCCCTATTTTTTCTTTTAATTTTACCCCATTTATTATTTTCTTTAACTCTTTAAATGTTTTTCCTATTTCAGTCCCTTTTCCCGACATTGTTTCTAATAAAAACATAGTTGTGTATTCCGGGTTTAAAACATCATTTAAAGCATCAATTAGATATTGTATTGCAACTTCTTCTCCCTGTTTCATATGATTCCCAGGATGAAAAACATATAATTTACAAGGTAATTTTTCTAATTTTTCAAGATCTTCTCTAAACATGATTTTAGCAAAATCTCTAACATTCTGTTTATCCGAACAAGCATTAATAGTATATGGAGCATGCGCTAAAATTGCTGCAAATTTATTCTTATTCATTATTTTAATTAATTCATCCACATCTTTTTTTTCAATTTCTACAGATTTGCTTCCCCGTGGATTTCTGGAAAAAAACTGAAAAGTATTTGCTCCTATGCTCACCGCTGTCTCTCCCATAAGAGCAAAACCTTTGGCAACGGATAAATGAGCCCCTATGTTCATATCTTAAATTCCTTTTAATTTATATTTACAATCTTGATTTATAATACACTTGTTACAAATTGGATTTATAGCTTTACATGTTGTCCTTCCATGGCGCACCAAAACACTATTTATTGTCTTCCATTCTTTTATCTCATAAATTTTCATTAAATCTTTTTCTATTTTTTCCGGAGTTTTATTAGTAGTTAATCCAATGCGAAACGACAAACGTTTTACATGTGTATCAACTGCAATTCCTTCATTCTTTTTATGAATATGAGTTAAAATAATATTAGCTGTTTTTCTTCCAACCCCTGATAATGTAAGCAACTCATCCATTGTATCGGGAACTTTAGAATTAAATTTATTCTTTATATCCTTTGCTGCACTTATAATGTTTTTTGCTTTATTTTTATAAAATCCTGAACTTTTTATCTCTATCTCCAATTCATCTACATCAGCCTTTGAATAATCTTTAACTGTTTTATATTTTAAAAATAACTTCTTCGTTATCTTATTAACCCTTTTATCAGTACACTGTGCCGCAAGAATAGTTGCAACTAATAATTGAATAGCTGATTTATAATTAAGAGTCGGCCGTCTTTTAGGATATTTTAATTTTAAAGTATTTAAAATTGTCTTTGCAATCTTCTTTGAAATCATTTTACCATATTCCTTACACAAAATCCCACCTTTTCTTTACTCAATAACTGCCACAGGCCTTATCCACGCAGCACTTGCAGCTTTGAGTTTTATAGGGAAACATATTATTTTAAAACCATAAGCTTTAGGAATCTTATCAAGATTAGCCATTGTTTCAATATGGCAATACTCTTTTTCTCGTCCTGCTAAATGTGCCGGCCATAAATTTTTATTCTCTTTTGTTTTAGAATATTCCCTTACCATACGTCTGAAAGAACGGTCAAATCCCCACCCATCAGTTCCAATTATTTTTATTCCTTTTTCTACAAGCCACAATACCGCTTCTTTACTCATTCCCGGATGAGCAAGCAGATACTTTTCATCCTGTGCATATCTTCTTGCACCAGTCATTATAAGTACGATATCTCCCTTTTTTATATCATAATTTATATTTTGCAATGCTAACTGAATATCTTCCTTTGTTATCAAACTCCCGGGTCGTTTATGCCTCAAATCCAAAACAACACCATCCCCATAACACCACTCAAGCGGTACTTCATCTATCGTTTTAGCAGATTTACCATTGCAAGACGGACCGAAGTGCCAGGGCGCATCAAGATGGGTCCCTGTATGCGTTCCCAATTTTATATCTTCCCAGGCCAGGCCCATACCATCGGGAAAATCCCCTGCTCTTACTCTATTTATCCCGAAACAATAAAAGATGAAGTTTCTTAAAGTATATAAAAAAGACTTTTTTGATAAGAGACTTGCTAAACCTAAAAGTGTCCCCCCCTTTTTGTGGTTTACATATTTAATCTTTGGTGAAACAGGTTCTATTGTTTGATTACTAATTGTTGAACTCAAGTCAATGAATTGCATTTTTCTCTTTCCTTTGTAAGAAGAACTGAAAATAAAATATAACTCCCTTGTATGCTATACTAATCTCTGCAAAAATGAAAGATGACAATACTGTAAATAAACCCAATAATATTGTTCTATCCGCCGTTCAGTCAATATAGGGAAAAATCAGTTCGTAGGAAACGCTTTGCCATTTAAGAGGATGCTCTTTTTTTAAATTCCATACAATCTTTTCGCTTCTTTATATAAAGCGATTATGTCGCATATTCGCTTCCTTGTCAAGGCTAATATAATGTCGGATTTTTTGTTATAGCAATCGTGAGAGATTCTCCGGCAGCATTTGCACTAATCTTATTATGAAATTTAAAACAACCAGATAGAATCCCTATCTCCCT
>JAGLHV010000156.1 GCA_023143305.1 bacterium
TTTTGTCGCTAACGCTTAATAAGGCTCTTTTCATATTGCTCCTAGGATAGTTTTTGAATAGTTTTTGAATATAAACTATGTTCCACTTTATGAATTTCTCTTTCAATATCACTTAATGAATATTCTGGGTCTATCTTTATTTCTTCTTGAGATATAATATCCCCAGTGTCTATTCCTTTATCAACATAATGGATTGTTACACCAGTTTTTAAAGCATTGTCGTTATACGCTTGTGCAATTGCATCTTTACCCTTATATAATGGTAACAATGACGGATGAATATTAATAATTCTGCGTTCGTATTCATCTAAAATTGTTTTACCTATTATTTTCATATATCCTGCTAATACAATTAAAGTAATATTTTCTTGTCTTAATTTTTGTAATATTTCAACCTCATATTCTTTCTTGTTTTTATAGCTCTTACTATTAAATATATAAACATTTAGCCCAAGCTCTAAAGCCATTTTTGCAGAGACTGAATTTGGCTTATCAGACACAAAAAGAGATATTGAAGCATTTAATGTTTTTTCTTTGATTGCCTGATGAATCGCAAGAAAATTGCTTCCTGTTCCTGAAGCAAAAATAGCAATATTATTCATTAATCTATTTCAACCCCTTCTACATTTGTTACTTCCCCTATTACTTTAGGATTGTAATGAAATGTGTTCAGTATTGAAATTGCTTTTTCTACATCTTTTTCTTCGACTATTACAATCATCCCAATTCCCATGTTGAATATATTAAACATTTCACTTTCTCTTATATCACCTAATTTTTGGAGAATAGCGAAAATAGGCAATACTTCAAAACTATCTTTATGGATTTTTACACCAAGATTTTGTGGGATAGCTCTTGGTATATTTTCAATAAATCCCCCACCTGTTATATGAGCTATTGAATGAACTTTAACTTTTGACAAAAGCTCTAAAATCCCCTTAACATATATTTTGGTTGGTGTTAATAATTCTTTTTCTAGATTACATCCAAGTTCATCGAAATATGAAGATAGCTCATAATTATTATCTTCAAAGAATATTTTTCTAACTAATGAGTATCCATTAGAATGTATTCCTGAAGAAGCTAATCCAATTATTTTATGTCCTAATTTAACATTGTTTATATTCAATAACTTGCTTTTTTCAACTACTCCTGTTGTATATCCTGCTAAATCATAATGTCCATCGCTATACATGTTAGGCATCTCAGCAGTTTCTCCTCCAATTAAACTTGTTTCTGCTTGTACACACCCTTCACTAATCCCTTTTACAATTTGTTCAATAATATTAGGATCCACTTTTCCAGTCGCTATATAGTCTAAAAAGAACAACGGCTTAGCTCCGCATGTAATCACATCATTTACACACATAGCTACTAAATCAATTCCTATTGTATCGTGTTTATTCATTAACTGGGCAATTCTCAATTTCGTTCCTACTCCATCGGTAGAAGAAGCTAAAACAGGATTTTTGTATTTTTTCCCATCAAGAGGGAATAATCCTGAAAATCCCCCTATAGCCGGATTAATTTTTTTTATCCATTTTACCAATCTATCAGCTTTATCAATATCTACTCCTGCTTTTTTATAAGTAACCATTTTTTATCCTTCCTATCTGCTCCCTGGTTTTTTTAAAGGAATTCCTTGTTTACACATTGGACAATCTTCCTGCCTATATGTGTTTATTTCCAAATTTAAAAGTACTTCCGGCTTAATCCCCAGCTCCAATTTTTCATTACTTCTATTGACCAATGCTCCTATGCCGGATAAGACACCTCCTTCTTTTTCTACTACATCCACTACTTCTTTAACCGACTTTCCGGTAGTAATAACATCCTCTATTATTAACACCTTTTCTTCCTTTTTTATTTTGAAACCTCTTCTTAGAGTCATTATTCCATTTTCTCTTTCACAAAAAATAGCTCGTGTTTTTAAGTTGCGTGCTATTTCCTGTCCCACAATAATACCCCCCATAGCAGGGGAAATCACTAATTCTACCGTCTGACTAAAACGGCTGGCTAAATCCTCACATAATTGCTGCATTATCCGGGGATATTGTAACACCTGTGCAGACTGCAAATAATATTTACTGTGCAATCCGGAAGACAATTTAAAATGCCCTTCTAAAAAAGCTTTTTTATCTTTAAAAATTTGTAAAACTTCGTCTTCTCTCATCATCTATTTTGCAACCTCTATTTCTTTTAAAATTTGACTGACTACAGCCAAAGGATTTTCCGCTTGAATAATCGGTCTCCCTATCACCAGATAATCCGCTCCTTCTTTTATTGCTTGAAAAGGAGTTAATGTTCTTTTCTGGTCATTAACCTGTGCTCCTTTTGGACGAATACCCGGGGTTACAATGAGAAATTTTTTCCCGCAATACTTCCGAATAAGGCCTATTTCCCGAGAAGAAGAAATAACCCCGTCCAACCCTGCATCCCGACTCATCAAAGCTAATCGTTTTACCTGCTTTTCTACTTTTCGGTTTATACCAATTTGACCCAAATCTTTTTCTTTTAAACTGGTTAAAACCGTTACCCCAAAAAGTAACGGTTTTTTTAAATTACTGGCCGTGGCTTCCACTTTAAGGGCTTTCTGCGTTTCTCGGAGCATACTAAAGCCGCCGCTGGCATGAATAGTTAATGCCCAGATTTCCATCTTCACGGCATATTTAACTGCCCTGGATACAATACTGGGAATATCATGGTATTTTAAATCAAGAAAGACTTTTTTCCCTTTCTTCTGAAGCATTTTTATTATTTGCGGACCGCAAGCCATAAAAGGATAAATACCTACTTTAAAGATATCCGCCACATCAGAAAGCGTATTTACTATTTTTTCCGCTTCACCTATATTAGACACATCTAATGATACAATTAATTTATTCATTTCTTTCCTCTGTTTACCAACCTGATTTTAGCAAAACTTTAAACACTTTGTCAATTTTCAAATTTATAATCTTACCACTTTGTGCTGTCCAAACTTGATTTTCCGGGTAACTCCTCGCGTATCAATAATCAGCTTAACAGTTTTTAAAATTTTCTCATAATCAAAACAGGTGTGAGCTGTGGTAATTATAACTGCATCAGCATTTCTTAATAATGCATAATTCATTTTAGAGGCAACCTTTTTTTTGCTTTTAACTTTGACTTGAGGAACATAAGGGTCAATATATTTTATTCTTGCCCCCAAATTTTCCAGGAGTTGCATTATGTCTAAAGCCGGTGATTCCCTTACATCAGAAACATCTTTTTTATACGCTATACCTAAAAAAACAATGTTTGCGTTTTTTATACATTTTTTTCTTTCATTTAATGCTTTAAAAACTTTTTCCACCACAAAACCAGGCATTTTGTTGTTTATCTCTCCGGCTAGTTCAATAAAATGGGCATAAAAATTTAAACTCTTTAATTTCCAGGATAAATAATGAGGATCAATGGGAATACAATGTCCTCCTAATCCAGGCCCGGGATAAAAAGGCATAAACCCAAAAGGTTTAGATGCCGCTGCGTCTATAATTTCCCAAACATCTAAATTTAGCCGGTTACAAACCAGAGCAATTTCATTTACCAACCCTATATTGACACTACGAAAAGTGTTTTCCAGCAATTTTACCATTTCGGCTACTTCAGGAGAAGAAACGGGAATTACTTTCTCAACAATTTTACCATAAAGTAAACAAGCAAGGTGCGTTGACTTCTTATCTATTCCCCCGATTACCTTTGGGGTATTTTTTATTGCATATTTTTTATTGCCCGGATCCACTCTTTCCGGAGAAAATGCTAAATAAAAATCCCTGCCCACTTTATATCCTCTTTCTTCTAATAAGGGAACAATTACCTCTCTGGTAGTTCCAGGATAAGTAGTACTTTCTAAAACAATTAACTGTCCTTTTTGTAAGTATTTGGAAATTTCTTTTGTTGCGGAAATAACATAAGAAATATCCGGATCTTTTGTTTTACGCAAAGGAGTAGGAACACAAATAATAATAATATTTACTTTTTTCAAAGAACTAAAATCATCAGTGGCTCTCAATTTTTGCCTATTTACTACCTTTTTTAAGGCATTATCCTCCACATCCTTAATATATGACTTTCCTTTGTTTATTTGATTAACTTTCACTAAATCCTTATCAATCCCTATTACCGATAAATCACATTGGGCAAATTCCACAGCCAAAGGCAAACCAACATAACCTAACCCAATAATAGCTATTTTATCATATTTTCTTACTTTTTTTTCTTTTAACCTCATTCCTTTTTCCTCTCTTTCTAAAGATTATCTTTATAAAAACCACAAATTTATGTCTTTATTTTTCTTGTTTTATATCATCTAAGAATAAAGAGCCTTTCGGGCGACCAAGGGTCG
>JAGLHV010000157.1 GCA_023143305.1 bacterium
ACGCGTAATTTTACCCTGCGGGCACGCAAAAAAAATAGTACATAGTTCACAGTCGATAGTTCATAGACAACGGAAAAAAGACAACAGATGAGAATTAATGTAGGGGCGACTTTAGTCGCCCAAAATACTCAAAGGGTGGGCAATCCCACCCCTACGCTTTCGTTTAATTGGAAAAATAAAAAGGGAAAACAATTATGGAGAAGTTGTTAGAAATTAAGAATCTAAGTAAATATTTTTTTTTAAAAAAAGGTATTTTTAATCTGGAAAAAGAAACAATCAAAGCGGTAGACGATATTTCTTTTGATATAGAAAAGGGGGAAATTTTAGGGCTGGTAGGTGAATCCGGTTCTGGAAAGAGTACCATTGCAAAATTAATTGTTAGATTAATTTATCCTCAGGCGGGAAGAATTTATTTTGAAAAAGAGGAAGTCAGAAAATTTTCCAGGGAAAAATTGTCTAAAAACATACAAATGATTTTTCAGGACCCATTTGCTTCTTTAAACCCAAAACTTTCAGTGGGGACGATTATAGGTGAGGTAATTAGAGTAAAAAATAAAATTTTAGGAAAAGGCTGTTCTAAAAAAAATATTCGTGAAGAAATAAAAAGTATTTTAGCTACTGTGGGGTTGCCAATAAACATTTTAGGCGATTATCCCCATCAATTTAGTGGAGGGCAGAGACAAAGAATTGGTATTGCCAGGGCTTTGGCTATGCAGCCAAGATTAATTATTGCTGATGAACCGGTATCTTCTCTGGATATTTCTATTCAGGCTCAAATTATAAATTTACTATTGGATTTAAAAGAGGAATTCAACCTTTCTTTCATTTTTATTGCTCATGATTTAAATTTAGTAAAGTATTTATCCCGGCGAATGTTGGTAATGTATAAAGGGAAGATTGTTGAAGAAGGGTTGAGTGAAGAAATTTATAGAAATCCCCAGAATTCATATACTAAACAGCTTATAAAATCTATTCCTAAAATTAAATATTGGTCGTGACTTGCAGGAAATACTTTTAAAGGAGGAAAAAATGGATCTTTACCAATTGTTAGAAGAAAAAGCTTTATTATGTCCTCGGCGTAAGGCTATTATTTTTAACCAGGAAAAGATTAATTATAAGGAGTTAAAAGAGAAAATAGATTCTTTCGCCCGGTTTCTTTTTTGGGAAAAAGAAATAAAACGGGGAGACAAAGTAGCGTTACTTTTGAGAAATTCTTCTCTGTTTATAATTATCTATTTTGCTGTTTTGAAAATAGGTGCAGTAGTTGTTCCTTTAAATGTTTTTTTGCGTGAAGAAGAGTTAGTTTATATCCTTAATGATTCCAGAGTAGTATTTTTAATCAGTGAGAAAAAAGGGTTTGGACCGCTACTGAAAAAAATTAAATCTCAGGCTATTAATTTAAGAGGGTCATTTTTTATTGAAGATATTATTCCGGGGGAAAATAAAGTTTTGCCTGCTAAGGAAATTGCTTCAGACGATTTGGCCGCAATTCTGTATACTTCAGGGACTACAGGTCATCCTAAAGGGGTAATGTTAACCCATAATAATTTCATTGCTAATGTTAATTCGTGCATAAAAGCGGTGCCTGTCAAATGTAAGGATAATTTTTTATGTTTTTTGCCCATGTTTCATTCTTTTGCCTGGACAGTATGTGTTTTGGTTCCATTTTCTGTAGGGGCCTGTGTAACAATTATTTCCAGCGTTAGACCGATAAAAAGATTTTTTATTACAATTTTTAGAAGGAGAATTACTGTTTTTATCGGTATTCCTGCTATATATAATGTTTTGGTAAAAATACCTTTTTTTTCAATGTTATCTTTTCTTATCCCTGTAAGGATATGTATTTCCGGAGCAGATGCTTTGTCTTGTGATGTTTTAAAGAAATTTGAAAAGAAATTTCGGCGTCCTTTATTAGAAGGATATGGGCTTACTGAAGCTGCTCCTGTAGTTTCTTTTAATCTTTTAGGGAAATGTAAATCGGGAACAGTGGGGTTTCCTTTGCCGGGGATAGAGGTGAAAATAGTTGATGATGAAGGAAAAACCCTTCCTCAGGGAGAAAGCGGTGAACTTTTGGTGCGGGGAGAAAATGTAATGAAAGGATATTACGATTTACCTACAGCCACGCAGGAAAGTATTATTGATGGCTGGTTATATACCGGAGATATGGCTTTGAGGGATACAGAGGGGTATATAAAGATAGTAGGACGCAAGAAAGATTTAATTATTAACAAAGGATTAAATATTTATCCTCGTGAAATAGAATTAATTTTACAATCTTATCCTGGCGTTTTAGAAGCAGCAGTAGTTGGTATTCATACAAAAACAAAAGGAGAGGTTCCTAAGGCATATATTGTTTTAAATAAAGGGGCGGTTGTTGAAAAAAGTGAAATAATTAAGTATTGTCAAAAACGATTGGCTAAATATAAAATTCCTTATAAAATTGAATTTAGAGAGGAATTTCCTAAAACATCAACCGGTAAAATTAAAAAAATAAACTTAAAAAGAGGAATAAATTAATATAATGGTAAAGAAAAAAATAATACAGAAAATGATTGATCAGGTATATGATTTCTGTCATAGAAAAAAAATAAAATCTTATTTTGTAGGAGGGTTTGTAAGAAATTTATTGTTGAATAAAGAAATAAAGGATATAGATGTTGTAATCGCAATTACTAATAAAAACGATACGGTAGCTAAAATAGCAAGAGAATTTGCCGGTAAAAGCAAAGGTTCTCTGGTTCAACTTGATGAAAAAAATGATGTTTACAGAATCGTATATCGTACTGGGATTTATCTTGATTTTGCCAGGATGAGAGGAAAAAATATAAAAGAGGATTTAAATATAAGAGATTTTACTATAAATGCTCTGGCTAAACCTATTACCGATAGTGTTCACTTTTTTAGTATCAGTAAAGATATTATTGACTGTTGCGGGGGGAAGAAGGATTTAAAAGATAAAATTATTAAGATGGTTAATAAAGAAGTATTTGATGAAGATCCTTTACGCTTGTTAAGGGCGTACCGTCTGTCAGCGGTGTTGGATTTTAAAATTGAAAATTCAACCAGAAAATTAATTAAGCAAAAAAGTTTCCTAATCAATAAAGTAGCCAAAGAGAGAGTAAGGGATGAATTATTTAAAATTCTCCAAACAGATAATAGTTATCAGTATATTCTTTCTTTGGAAAAGACAGGGCTCTTAACTGAAATTTTTCCGGAGATAAATATTATGAAAAATGCTGTCGATTGTTATTATCATCAGCAGGGATTATGGGAGCATTCTTTAGAAACATTAAATTCTCTGGAAGAAATTTTCTTGAAACTGCCATTTTTATTTCCACAAAGTTGTAATAAATTAAAGAAACACTTAGAAGAAAAAGTCACGGATAACATTAAAAGAAAAGAGGTTTTTAAGTTAGGAGCGATTTTTCATGATATAGGTAAACCGGCGACTTTAAAAATGATTGATGGGAAGGTTCGGTTTTTAGGACATGAAGTGGAAGGAGTTAAGTTGACTAAAAAAATATTGCGAAAATTAAAATTAAGTAACAAGATGATAAAAATCATAGAAAAAATAATTTTACATCACATGCGTCCTGGAAATCTGGCTTCTGCTCCCCGGTTGACTGACCGGGCAATAGGGAGGTTTTTTACTGATTTAAAAGAAGAAGGTGTAGGTGCTTTACTTGTTTCTTTGGCTGATCATTATTCGTATCGTAAAATAAAAATAAAAAAAAGTGAAATAAAAAAACAATTAACTACCACTTCTAAAATGTTAAAAAGTTTTTATCAAAGAAGAAAAATAATTTTACCCAAACCTTTTTTAAACGGGGACGATTTAATGCGTATTTTTGGGTTTTCTCCAGGGCCGCAAATAGGTTTGTTTTTAAAATTGATAACTGAAGCACAGGTTAGCGGAGAAATTAAGACTAAAAAAAGGGCAGTAGAATATGTTAGAAGTTTAATAGAAAAGACCTCTTAAACTTTATTTGTGTTTTTTAGTGTTTGGTTTTTGGATATATAATTCCGACGGTATAAATTTTATCTTGACAAAAAAATACATTTATGGTATACTCCGCTCACTGAAAAAAAAGATGATCTTCCTGCTGGAAAATCTGCAGAAAGGGTCTGCTCTAAAAAAAATTGAATTTTAAAAAAAGGTTGACAAATTAATTAACATTTTGATATAATATTCTTTTGGAGAAAACAAGTTATTGTTTTTTTGTTCTTTGAAAAATGAAGTGAAATGCAAAGTAAGAATTAAGAATAAAACTAAATTAGGATGCCAGTGGACACTATGATTTTAAATTTTGGAGAGTTTGATCCTGGCTC
>JAGLHV010000158.1 GCA_023143305.1 bacterium
CTCCCTTCAAGGGAGTTTATGCTGAACCCTTCGACTACGCTCAGGATAAACTCAGCGGAGTGTCTCATTGAATTTAACCAATCAAAAGTGCTACCAAATAACCCAGCCCAGCACCAAAAATTACATCCCCCGGAAAATGAGCACCAACATAAACCCGTGAAAAAACCACCAGAAGTGCAAATATCCAGACTGTCCGCTTTAAAGAGGGAACTTCCATTCCCAGATAAGCAGCCAGAGCAATTGCACTCCCGCTATGACCGGAAGGAAAAGAATATCTTCTCAATGTCGAACCTAAAATATGTAATTGGCTATAAATGGCAGCCGGACGCGGACAGGGACAAATCCGTTTTATCATCTGGATTAATACCCCGGTTATTATTAAAATAAGTGCAGCCCTAACTAACTTTCCCCCACCCTTCACTGCTCCCAGGGCTATAACCAGGACAGCTAAAATTACTCCATCCCCTAAAAAAGTCAAGGGCAAAAATAAATCATCCAACCAGGGTTGATGAGCATTATTAACAAACAAAAAAAACTTCCTATCACCCACCTGCCAAAAATGCAATACCAACCCTAAAATTAAAAACAAAAAAGCTTTAAAAAATTTCTTTTTAAGCCTGCCCTCTACTCTTGATTTTATAAAATATTTCACCTTTCCCTTACTCCTTGAAAATTAACCAAATAATATAAATAAAAATTACGCACTATTTTTCCCGCCCGCAAAACAGGAATCTCTTTAACCCATTTAATACTATCAAAATGATAATTTTTTTCCGGCAAAGTAAAATAGCGGCTGTGAGTAAAATAAATAACATCTTTTCCTATTATTTTTTCCGTTTCCTGCCAAAAATTTTCGGCA
This sequence comes from bacterium, assembly GCA_023143305.1. Lineage (GTDB taxonomy): Bacteria > CBDUZB01 > JAGLHV01 > JAGLHV01 > JAGLHV01 > JAGLHV01. The sequence continues at coordinate 860 of JAGLHV010000158.1, forward strand.
CTAATCCGGGTAGGATGCATTATATATACTTCTTCCCTTGCTGCAAAACTAAATTGAGCACCGGTCTGATACCGCTCAGCTAACAAAAAAACCTCCCCGGTAATTTCTTTTCTTATATTTTTTATTTCTTTACCCAGTTGTCCCCATCCGTATAAATCATTGGTTATATCTTCTTTAGCCGGTATGGGTAAAATAGGATATAAAGTCTGCCCGATGAGTACAAAAATCATTAAACCGCAAAGACAAAGATTAATTTTGTAAATTTTCTTCCAACCGGAAGTCATAAAAGGAAGAGAACCTGCGGCTAAAAATCCTCCGATATAACCTAAAGCAGGCCAATGAGGTTTAAAAGAAGAAGAGAAAAAACTATTTAAACTAAATAAAATGATAATAGGAAATGAAGTAAAGAAAAGATACTTTTTTTCCCATTGCCCATTTTCTGAAAAACCTTCCTTATATAAACGCCAAAAACCTCCGCCGGCTAAAATAATAGCAAAGGGAGAAAAATAAGTTAATTGAGACCCCACAAAAACAAAAAATCTTTTTATGGAAAACCCACCCCCGTGCCTTCCCATAAATTGAAAATAAAAACTTGCCCAATCATTCTGTGCATTCCAGATAATTACCGGAGAAAAAATGATGAACATTAAAAAAAAGGCTAAATACGGTTCCTTTTTTCTAAGCCAAAAACGATGCTGGGGAGAAAATATTAGATATAATACAACTAAAAAAGGTAAGAGAAATCCATTATATTTACTCAAACAGGCAAATCCCGCACTTATCCCGGCTATATACCAATATGAATTTCTATTTTCCTTTAGTGCTAAATAAATTAAATATAAAGTTAAAACCCAGAAAACAGATAACGGGCTGTCCGGAGCAACTATTACCCCCCCCACAAAAAATATAGGAACCAAAACAATTAAAATCATTCCGGAAATTGCTTCTTTTTCCGGATAAATTTCTTTAGCCCAAAGATAAAGAATCCAAGTAAATAAACTAACAGCAATCAATGCTTCCAGATGAACAACAAAAGCACTATCTCCCAGCAGTTTAGTTAAAAACCAGATAATATAAGTCACCATAGGAGGGTGATCGTAGAAACTTAAATCCAAATGCTGAGCCCAAACCCAATGATAAACCTCATCGTCACCTAAACCTACTATAGCAATAACTAACAATCGCACAAAAACACTTAAGCCAAAAATAATCCAAAACTTTTTCTTCATTTAAACAAAAACTCCTTTATAAATTTTGAAGGCATTATACCTCTTTAACAGGGACAAGGTCAACTATAAAATGGAAGATATCTACTTAAAATCATAAGCCCTTCCGGTTAATCTTTCCACATATCTTTGTGCGGAAAAAGCAGCCGTTGCTCCATCACCACAAGCAGTAATTACCTGCCGCAGTAACTTATGACGGCAATCCCCCCCGGCAAATATTCCTTCCACAGATGAAAACATATTATCATCGACTATAATATATCCTTCTTCATCTAATTCTATTAAATTTTTTTCTTTAGAAGAGGGATGGATTTTAAGAAAATCCGTATTCGGTTTAAATCCAACAAAGATAAATACCCCCTGGCAAGGAAACTTTTTCTCTTGCTGAGTTTTAATATCTTTTATTTTAACTGCTTCTACTTTTTCTTTACCTAAAATCCCAGTAACCTGTGTTTCCCATAAAAAATCTATTTTTTTCTGGGAAAAAACTCTCTCCTGCAAAATACTCGTCGCCCGCAAGCGGTTACGCCGATGAATAAGAGTAATTTTGTTAACAAATTTAGTTAAATGCAATGCTTCTTCTATAGCCGTATCCCCTCCACCAATTACCACTATATCTTTACCCTTATAAAATGCTCCGTCACAGGTAGCACAATAAGAAACTCCTCTCCCTCGAAATTCCTCTTCCCCTGAGATATTTAATTTTCTCGGTTTTGCTCCGGTAGCTATAATTACAGCCTGTGCCGTATATTCTTTTTGTTTTGTAACAACCTGCCATAATTTAGAATTTTTTTCTTCTTTTATTCTTAAAGTTTGAACCTCTTCATCAATAATTTTCAGGCCAAAAGCTAATGCCTGTTTTTTAAATTGGATAATTAATTCAAAGGTTTCTATCCCCGGTGTAAATCCGGGATAATTTTCAATTTTATCTCCAAGAAGAAGCTGAGAGGAAAGAGAAGAACTTTCCATGAGCAAAGTTTTCAGTCTTGCCCGGGAAGCATATAACCCAGCAGTCAATCCTGCCGGCCCTCCTCCGATAATAATAAGCTCATAAATATTTTTCTGATTCATTTAAAAAACTCCTGCAGATTTTAATATAATTCCGCCCCCTATAATGATGAGTACTATTCCTGTTATCAAGGTAATTAAACTAAACGCTTTTTTTACCTTAGCCAGCCAACCCATAATTTTCCCGATACTTAAACTAACCAGAAGAAAAGGAATAGCCAACCCTAAAGAATAAAAACCCAAAAGAACAACCCCTTCAGTCAAACTCTTTTTAGTAGCAGCTAAAGCCAGAATACTTCCTAATATAGGACCTACACAAGGTGTCCAACCCAGAGCAAAAACCGCACCAACAATAAAAGAACCGATAAAGGTTGCCGGTTTACGGGCAAGATGGAACTTCTTTTCATATTGCAAACTTTTAATTTTAAAAACTCCACAAACATGCAAACCAAACAAAAGAATAATTATACCGCCAATCAATTCAATTAGTTTCTGATTGGCGAAAATAAGATTTCCCATATAAGCAGCCGAAGCTCCCAGTGATACAAAAATAAAAGAAAATCCTAATATAAATAGAAGAGTTTCTATAAATATTTTTCTAGAACTACTTTTTAAATTTTCTGGATCACTCCCTCTAAGCTCATCCACGGATAAACCACTAATAAAGGAAATATATACAGGAAGCAACGGTAAAATACAGGGAGAGAAAAAAGATAAAATTCCTGCACTAAAAGAAATTAATATAGAAACATCATTCATTTTTTATCCTATTGAGCAAAAAGTTCTTTTATTTTATTTTCAAAGGTTTCCTTTGAATTGTAACCAACATATTTCTCAATCTTATTACCCTTTTGGTCAATGATAAAAGTAGTAGGAATGGCCCGGACACCGCCATAAAGCTGAGTAACTTCCCTATCACCAAAGACAACAGTATAATTTATTCCCATTTTTTTAACCTTAGATTCTAAACTGGATTTTTTGCCCTGATCCAATAAAACACCTCCAACTTCCAGTCCTTGATTTTTATATCTTTCCTGTAAATCCATAAAATCCGGAACTCCCTTAATACAGGGTGGACACCAGGTAGCCCAAAAATCGAGAATAATTACTTTCCCTTTTAAAGAAGAGAGAGTAAATGATTCTCCGTTTAATT
>JAGLHV010000159.1 GCA_023143305.1 bacterium
AGAAAAAATAAAGGCAAAATGTGTTTTGAACTATTTATCAAATTTTAGCGAAAACAACTACCTCTTTAACCTGAATTTTATATTAGCAGAAAAAATATATCTAACTAATATTTAATGAAGGAATACTTGGATTCAATGATTAACTAATATATTATTTATCCTGCTTTCTTTTCACTTTTTAAAATAATTTTCACTTTATTTTTCCTGTTTTTTATAAAATTTACGGCGAAATAAATCTGTTTTTAAGGAAATAATCCGGTCAACAAATAAAATCCCATTAAGATGGTCTATCTCATGCTGCAAAACAATTGCTTCAAATCCTTCAGTTTGTATTTCTATGGGTTGACCAAGACGATTTTGAGCACAAACCCTGATTTTTACAGCCCTTTTTACATTTCCTGTATAATCCGGCAAGCTTAAACACCCTTCCCTACTAATTATTTCCCCTTCCTGCATCCGGATAACCGGATTTAAAAGAACCACTAACCCATGAGAAATGGTTGTTTTTTTATGCCCGCCAACATCTAGACCAATAAGTTGTACGGAAGAACCTATCTGCGGAGCAGCAATTCCTACACAACCCGGAAAAGACTGCAAAGATTCTATCATATCATCAATTAATTGATTAATTTGAGAATCAATTTTTTTTATCAATATGCATTTTTCTTTTAAAATCTCATCAGGATACTGTAATACCTTCAACACCGCCATATCATAATTCCTCAGTTTCTACTAAATGAATACTAACATTTACTCCAAGTTCTTTTCCTTTACTTTGAAGGTCTTCCCGTAACTGTTCCTCTTTAATATCAAACGGAACCTCCGCTTCTAATAACATAACATACACCGGGGATTCTTTACTTCCGGCAATTTGAGTATTAACATCAACAACATTTACATTTCTATTAGCCAATAACTCTGTTATTTCATATACAATCCCGGGTTTATCCGTACCATAAACAGAAATAGCATAAAGACTTACCTGCTCCTGTACTTTATGAACTAATTCATCAGCAGAAAGCTCTCGTAAATATATGGACAACTCCAATGTCTTTCTTAAAGAATCAAATTTTTCATTAAATTGAGCCAGGGGAATACCCTCTTTGCCGGATATAATTAATATCATAGCAAATTCTCCTTTTAATAAATTCATACTGGAGTCTTCAATATTCCATCCTGACTCATAAAGAACCCTGGATACTGCCGCAACTATTCCCGGTCTGTCTTTACCCACGGCAGTAAGAACCATATTTTGTGTCATAAAACCTCCCTCATCACAAATATTATCTTTTTAACATTTAAAGTGTTCATTTTTTTTAAAATTTTGGGTAAAAGTTATTATATACTTAAAATTTATTTTTGGCAAGTAGAGAATTTTTGTATATCCTTAATACATTAAAGCTGTCTTGACATAAAATGGGTCACACTTTTTCATGTCATATAAAAATAAAGACACAATGTGTTTTGAACGACTTAGCGAATTTTAATAAAAATATGCGTTAAAAAAATGAGCATGTCTGAGCAAAGCGAGTTGCTCATTTTTAGCTTATTTTTATGTGCCCGAAGGGTAAAATTACGCGTTTAGAGAAAAACATATTTTGTCTTTATTTTGCCACCACTACCCTCCCGTTAAACACTTTACCACCTATTTTAATTTGATATACCTATACCTTACCACTTACACAACTCCCACTATTATTACGACCATCCCAGATTAAAGATGTATCGCTGTTTAGTGGTAAGTTATCCCGTACTACAAATATCATTACCTCCACATCTTCGTTATTAGAATTGGTGAAAATATTCTCCCGTTGCAGAATTATTTATCTCTTCTAAAAATATCCGGTAATTTATTACCAAATGTTCATCGACCTGTTTAACATTTTATAAAATTAAGATTTTATTTCTAAGGAAAGGTTGTTTATTATTTTTGATGCAAATTCCCACTGGTTAAGTGTATAAAAATGAAAATGCTTTATCCCCTGGGATATGAGATCTGCACATTGGTTAGTAGTATAATCAATACCGGCTTTCTTTATACTTTCCGGTGAATCTGCATACTTAGTCATTAATCTATCCAGCTCAACAGGAATAGTTGCTTTACACATACCGGCTAATTGTTTAACTTTGGGGAAATTATTCAATAACATAATCCCCGGAATAATAGGGACATTGATTCCTGCCTTATCTGCTCTTTGGAGAAAATCATAAAAAACCCTATTATCAAAAAACATCTGCGTAATAAAAAAATCTGCTCCTGCCGCTACTTTTTGCCGGGTATGAATCATATCCATATTCAAATCAGCTGCATCAGGATGTCCCTCCGGATAAACCCCTGCCCCAATAGAAAAAAGATTAAAATCCTTCAAAAACCCAATTAAATCCTTCGCATATTTAAACCCATTTTTTACTTCGGGTAATTTATTTGTTTCCTGGCATGGATCGCCCCGAAGAGCTAAAATATTTTCTATCCCGATTTTCTTATAATACTCTACAATATCGGTTATTTCTTTTTTATCACACCCTATACCGGTTAAATGCGGAACAACAACAAATGTATTATCCCGGTTAATCCGTTCTACAATAGATATCGTTTTATTCTTAGTCGTCCCACCTGCACCGTAAGTTATGGAAACATAATCCGGTTTAAAAACACTTAATTTTTTTAATGTTTCAAAAAACATACTTTCTCCCTGTTGGGTTTTGGGAGGAAAAAACTCAAAAGAAAGAGTTTTTTCTTTACTTTTGATAATATCGCTTACTTTCATAACTATAACAACCCTTTCAAATTTATCTTTCTATGAATTAAATAACAAATCTTTATCGTTTTTTCTTTACCAGGACAATCGAATCTTATCAAAATTATCTCAATTTGTCAATAAGTGTCCGTTACCTGTAATTTGCAAATGACACTATTTGAAGATAGTGTCAGATATTCTTCTGACATTCAAAAAATTTTAACTTGAATTCTTATACGTTTTTTGTCATAATACATTTACTTCTCTATTCTTTTTTGTTTGTCGGTATAACAATGTTTGATTAGGATATTATTATACTAAATAGTGAGGGGTTTTTATGCCTTTTTTACCTATTTGGTGAATTCTTTTTTGTCGTTTCTCGGCTGTCTCCTTTTTTCAATATCGGATTTAAGGCGTTATTTCTCACAGATTATATCCTGATTGACAATTTATAGATTTGTGCTATAATTATAATAAAGAATGTCTATAAATAATCAATCAAACGAAAAGGCAAATCTCAAGTAATTGAGAGACGCAAAGCCTCGTGATCCATTGTTATGTAATAACGGATAGCCGGGTTACCGAAAAGATTAAAGGTAACCCGGTATTTTTATTTTCATGCATTTTAAAAGGGAAAATAATTAAAATGAAGAAAAAACTAACAATTTTGATAGCTGTAATAATAACCGGATTAAACATTAATATCCAGCTAACAAATGCCAGCCAGGGGGGGCCGGATGCTTATGGTTATATATGGACAGATAGTAACGATCCTGAACCCAAAACAACTTATGCCTGGGACGATATTTCCTCAACAGGAACTGATATCGGAACACGTACAGACGACGAAGTCAAAGGCCCATTTGACATTGGTTTCACTTTTAATTTCTACGGAAATGACTATACAGCATTTTACATCGGCAATAACGGTGGAATACTGCTAAATAATGCATCCCTGCCTAATACCAACGAATCAATACCTAATAGTGACGCACCCAACAACATTATCGTCCCCTTCTGGGACGACTTAGACACTGCCGGGTCAATTTATTACGAAACAAAAGAAGGGGCCTCTGATAAATATCTTTTAATTCAATACGAAAAAATTAATCACAAAGATAGAGACAACCGGTATATAACCTTTCAAATAATATTATTCGAAACAACCAATGCAATAAAATTCCAATATGATGATGTAATTTTTAATACTTTTTTTCTGGATTATGGTCTCTCCGCAACAGTGGGAATAGAAAATGACACTGGTAATACTGGCCTGCAATATTCTTATAACACCGCTTCCCTTGAAAATAATATGGCTATTCTTTTTGAGTTTCAAAACAACGCCCCTGATATTCCTTCTCTGGTAAGTCCGGAAAACGGGTTTATTACTAACGATAATACCCCCACTTTAACTGCCTTTTATTCCGACCCTGATGTAAATATAGGGCAAATTAATTTTCAAATTGCTTCTGAT
>JAGLHV010000016.1 GCA_023143305.1 bacterium
GGAACATATTTATTCAACAATAAATTAGGGTTATCCGGTTATTACAAACGGATAGGTAATGATTTTTCTACTTCAGCTACAAGTTCACAGCAGGGAAAAGAATTAAAGGGTTTAAATATAAGCTGTAATATTAATTCTCACCTGAAGATGTTTGGGTCGTATGATATTCAACGTTTGATAGAAGATGGTAATTCTCAAACCAAACTTCAATTGGGAGCAACTGAAACACAAACAACTTCTTTGCAGTTTGTTCAGGATACAGATAGATTAAAATTTACTACTGAATATCGTCATCAGGAAGTAAAAGAGAAAAAAGAAGAATTTGAGTCGGAAACGAATACCAAAGGAGATACTATTGCTATAAAAGGGGATTACAAATTAAATGAAAAAATGGATATTTCTTTAGAACAGCAGACAACTATTACAGGAAATATAAATCATCAAACCACTGTGGGAATGACGGCTAAAATGTCTGATTGGTTATCTTTACGCGGTAAGGAAACAGTTGCTACCCAGGGTACTGCTACCAGTGTTGGTATTACTTCGACAATCCGAAATAGACTTGAAATTTCTAATGATTACTCCAGAACTAATTATAAAACAGGAGAAGTTAGTGATAATACTTCTTTAACTTTAAGTACCAAATTAAATGAGAAAACCCAAATTAATGGTACTTATGCACTAACAGATTCAATGAATGAAAACAAAACTTCATCTGTAAGTTTTGGGGTAAACCGAAAAATTAATAATAATTTAACGGCAAATGCAGAAAGAAATTTTATTTCCTCTAAAAATCAAACAACTTTTACCAATATTTTAGGTTTATCCGGGAATATTAACAATAAATGGGGTATGCAGGGGACTTTTGAGCAAGGAACTGTTCAGGATTATGATGGAAGTCAATACAAACGTCAAGCAGGGACAATGGGGGTAAGTTATGTAAGTAAAGATATTCATTCCCAAAAAATAATATTTAAAGCTTCAAGTAAATCCGAACTACGCATCGATAAAGGAGAGGAAGATAAAAGACAAGTCCTTGTTTATAATGCAGTTGAAGGAAAGCTCAATTCTAATACAACTGTTTTTGTCAGAGCTAATATGTCGGAAACCAAAAATATTACCACCGGTTTAATTGAAGCTCAATATAAGGAATTAGGTTTTGGATTGGCTTATCGCCCGGTTAGTTTTGACTGGTTAAACCTTTTGGCTAAATACACTTATTTAGAAGATGCTTCCCCGGTAACACAAAGTGACATTAATGATATTGAGGAAGAAAAGGCGCATGTAATATCGGGAGAAACGATAATTGATTTTACGGCTAAGTGGCAATTGACAGAAAAATTGGCTTATAAAATAGGTGAGGAAAAAGTAACCGGATTTGACTTTACTAAAACATCAACATGGCTCTGGATAAACAGGCTTGGTTATAACATTAATAAAAATTGGCAGGTATCCGGTGAATATAGGGTTTTAACTCAGGAACAAGCTTGTGACCAAAAACAGGGTTCTTTATTTGAATTATCCAGAAATATGAGTAAATCCATACAAATGGGAATAGGATATAATTTTACTGATTTCAATGACAATTTAACCCATCTGGATTATACCACTCACGGTCCGTTTATCAGATTTACTGCTAAATTTTATGACCTTAAACCAGCCAAAAAGTAGATAACCACTGTTATGTTTTTTTCTTAAAAAGGCAGATGAAATCCTATATAACCATCCAAAATTAATTTTGCTTCATCCATTAGAATTAATACAGGTGTTATTTCATAAACAAGCAGCGGAGTCCTTTTGTTTTTGTATTTTTGGTGGTCGCCCCAATTGAAAAAAAGCGGGAACCTGATTCCTAAACGTTGTTTTTTATCACTACTAAGTCGAAGACCTACACCCATATTAAAATTATAAGTGAAATACATTTCTCCGATTTGTGTTGCTTTAACTTTAGAATTATCAGGGGGAAGAAATAGAAAATCGCTGTAAAGGACTAATTCTTTGGATAGAGTCATTCCTATTCCTGATTTTGTGGTTATAAGAGTTAGATCCGGGGGAATTAAAAAAGAAATTCCTAACGGTTGTCCCAGAGTGGCAAAGAAAGCAATATCTTTTTCTTTCTGTTTGGGTTCTTTAGCTAACACTTTAAGGTTTAAGCTCAATACCAATAAAAAAATTAATAAAATATTTTTTTTAATAGACATGATTTTTTTAATTTCATTCCCCCTTTAAAATAGACTTGTGCAAAATACACCTATTCTGTCATTCCTCTCTGCTTTGCAGAACTCTTAACAGTATTTTTTTTGAAAATCTTTAAATGAAATAATAGTAAATTTTATTCTCAACATTTAATGAAATAGTATCAAAAACAAAAAAAAATTTCAAGTTAAAATATAGCGTAGCAATGAAAAGGATAAAATATATCGCTTTTTAACTTTCATTACCATAATCATTCGGTTACAGGAGTTTCCTCGAAAATTAGCCCTTAATTTAAAAAAATGCATATTATATGATATAAAGGAAAATAGAAAATAGGAAGTGACAAAGGGAGTTAATCTATGTTATAATATTTTCAACCAAAAACTGAAAAAAAAATTACCGAAAGATTATTTTTCTCGAGAAATTTTAAATACAAAAATTACTAAAGTTATAAAATATTTGGAATAAAAAAAATCGGGGAAAACCCTGAATTCGGTTAGTATTGACAAAAAAAAAATAATTATTTATAATCCATTTCATAATAATGTTGGTAAAATGTTAGATTTTTAATATGGAGTCTCATTGATCCTGAGTGACCGAAGGGAGGCGAAGGGTCGAGTGTTTAATTTTATTCAGTTTGCTGCGTAAAAGTTATGTGGGATAAACCTTCGATATCCGGTAGCTTGCTGCGGGGTAGTTGATTAAAAAATGTTATTTGTCTAATATAGTAAAAACTTTATAATTGGAAAGGAGAAAAAATGTTTAAACCGGAAGATTTTTTTGATCTTTCAGGAAATCCCTTTGAGTCGCTTTTTAGTAATATCGACTATGTGTGGGATGTATTAAAAAAGCTTAAAGAATACATAAGGGATAACATTAAACCAAATGTTTCTGATTTAAGAAAAGGGAATTCCTTTATAAATAAAACTTTGGTTATATATAACGGTAATATTATCGAGTCCGGATTTATTATAGATACATCTAAAAAGAAACCGGTGGTCAAAAAAGATGGCAAAATTCTTGACGGTGCCAGTATAATATATGCCGGGTCAATCCTTATGGATAATGAGATATCTATTGGAAAAGGTACGGTAATAGAACCTGGTGCATTGATAAAAGGGCAAACTATTATTGGTAATGACACTGAAATTCGACAGGGAGCTTATATACGGGGGTGTGTGTTGGTTGGAAATGATTGTATTGTAGGACATACGACTGAATTGAAATCCTGCGTTATGTTAGGTGAAAGTAAAGCCGGCCATTTTGCTTATATTGGTGACAGTATTTTAGGGAAAGTAAATCTTGGTGCGGGAACAAAATTAGCAAATTTAAAAATAGTTGAATCGCAGGTTGTCCTTAATATTAATGGGGAAAAACATGAAACAGGGTTGAGAAAGTTTGGAGCAATACTAGCAGACGGTGTGGAAACAGGATGTAATAGCGTTACTACCCCAGGAACTATTCTTGGGAAAGGTGTTCTTTTATATCCGAATACAACTGCAAGGGGTTATTATTTGCAAAGAACAATAGTCAAATTGAAGCAAAATCAAGAATTAAAAGAGAGGAGATAGAGATATGGGTCGGTTGTTTGGAACAGATGGAGTAAGGGGAGTTGCCAATAAATATCCAATTACGGCTGATATGGCTATGCAGATTGGACAAGCTGTAGCCTACATGTTAAAGAAAGAAGGGCATCGACCGAAAATAGTTATAGGTAAAGATACCAGACTTTCAGGATATATGTTGGAAAATGCTCTGGTTGCAGGTATATGCTCAATGGGAACAGATGTAATACTTGTTGGACCAATGTCAACACCCGGCATTGCCTTTTTAACTACGAATATGGATGCGGATGCAGGCATAGTAATTTCTGCTTCACACAATCATTATGAGGATAATGGTATTAAAATATTTTTTAAAAATGGATTTAAGTTAACAGACGAAGAAGAGCTTAAAATTGAAAATATGATATTTTCAAAAGAACTTCCCGCTTTGCTTTCTCCGTCTAAAGAATTGGGGCGTGCATTTAGGGAAGAGGATGCAAGTGGAAGATACATTGTATTTCTCAAACATTCGTTACCTAAAAACCTTAGTCTTGAAGGATTAAAGATTGTAATTGATTGTGCAAATGGTGCTACTTATAAAGTCGCTCCTATATTGTTAAGAGAAATGAGGACTAAACTTACAGCTTTAAATGTAAATCCGGACGGACAAAATATAAATCTGAATTGTGGAGCACTTCATCCTGAAAATCTTGCAAAAAAAGTATTGGAAACCAGTGCGGATATTGGCCTTGCTTTCGACGGTGACGGTGATAGATTTATAGCGGTTGACGAAAAGGGAGATATTGTAAGTGGCGATAAAATAATTGCTATATGCGCTAAAAATATGAAAGAAGAAGGGATATTAAAAAATAATCTTGTTGTTACAACGGTAATGAGCAATTTTGGCCTTGCTATTGCTTTTAAAGATATGGGGATTGAACATGTAAAGACAAAAGTCGGAGACAGATATGTGCTTGAAGAAATGATAAAGAGGGATGCAGTTATTGGCGGGGAAGATTCCGGGCATATAATTTTTCATGAGCATCATACTACAGGTGACGGGATTTTAAGCGCACTTCAACTTATAGCTATTATGAAAAAAGAGAATAAACCTCTTTCAGAACTATCGAAAATTATGAAAATTTTTCCGCAGGTTATGATTAATGTTGAAGTGAGCAAGAAGGATCCCCTTGAAGAGATAGTTGATATAAAAAATGTGATTGCAGAGGTTGAAAAAGAACTTGGGGATGAAGGCAGGGTTCTTGTAAGATATTCCGGAACTCAGTCTGTTTGCCGGGTAATGGTAGAAGGTCCCACCCAAAAAGATACTGAAAAGTTTGCCAATAAAATATCCGATGTTGTAAGAGAAAAATTGAACTGATATATAATTAATGGATAAGATTATCCAGTCGGGCTTTATAGATACACTTCGCTAAAACATAAATTAAAACATTACAAAAGATCCACCTTTTTATATTCCTTACCCTAACATGGCTTGTTTTGATCCCTTCAATTACGCTTGGGGTAAACTCAGTCGAAGGGTTCAATGATGATATTTCATTTGGGGTGGTTCCTATCATAAAACCTACAAATGAAGAATTGTAAATTTTACCAGCAACATTCAATATAATAATATTAGAAATAAAAAAACTTTTCAAGACAAAATATAAATAAAATCTATAGCAAGAACTTTATTTTTTGGTTAAGCGGGTGTATTATAGCCGGGAAATTTAAATGCAGTGATTTTATATTTTCAGTTGTTATAAATATTTTAAGTAAAGAAGGAGTAAAAAATGAATAAAATTATTCTAAAAATAATGTTACTTTTAAGCTTATTTGTTTTCATTTTATCTTTAGCGTTGTTTGCTCAGCCATCAGAAAAAAGCCTAATAGAAACATGGGAAACAATACAAAAAAACGACCCTAAAACTGTGGTTTTTCAAAAGAAGGAAGAAAATCATTATAGATTCGAAACAGAAATATTTCCTTTTGATGGGGAGTTAAGAGTTCTTAATATTAGCATAGATGATCGTATGCGAGATTTTAAATATGGATATATTACGGGGGTTATTGAGCTTGAATTAGTTAACCTGCCTGAGTCTTTTTGGAAAAAACATTCCTTCAGTTATTCAAGCTGGTCCCAAAATAATGTACTTTATTATGACCAAAAAACAGGTAAGTGGTTAAGTTCCCGGGAGTATTATGCTAAAAGCCGGAAAGATATGACCGGAAACCCTTTAGTGCGTTTTAGGAATATATTTACAAATCTTCCAATTATTATATTAATTTTCTTTATAGTTTCTTTGATAATTATCTCTGTCAAAATTCAAAATAAAAATAAAAAATATATTGATTTTGCCCATGATTCAACAAAAAAATCGTTGGAATTATCTCAAAAACATTTAATTTTGGACGAAGAAACAAATAAAATATTGAAGGAAATATTAGAAGTATTAAAAAATAAAAGTGGTTGATTTGTCGAAAGAGTATACCTTTAAAGAGAAATTCAGGATAAAAAAGAGAGAGATTAAAGTTGGTGCCCCTTAGTAGACTATTTTCTAACTTTTGAAATAGACAATAATCAAATGAACATGACAAAAAAATGCTTGCTGCTGCATAAATACTAATAACCGATCTTTTTTAGAAACTATTGAACAATCACTTATTTTATAAAAATTAACTTGACATGATATAGTATGGATATTCTATAATCTAATAAAGAAGCTTTGTGTAATAAATGTTTGGAAATAGTTTTGTTTTCTTAACGGGAGGAGTAGTAACAGATTATACTGAAATAGTAATTTTGTGGATTAATGCAGGAAAAAGAACAGCTATTTGGTTGCCAATAATAACTATTCCACAGGTAATTTTGTTAGGAATAATTGCAAATACTATTTTTTGATATGGGAAGAAAATAAATTATAGATATTAAAAAAGGATAAGAATTATGAAATTATGTAATATAACAATATTTTTAGTGTTAAGTATATTTTCTGCTTCTTTGCCAGCAAAAGAGAGAATAGTTTCTGATAACGATGAACAATTAAGTTTACTAATAAGTACAGCTTTGAAAAATAATAAACAAGTACAATCTTTACTTAACAAATGGGAAAGTTCAAAATATAAGGCTATAGAAAGCAAAAAACTAGATTTTCCTACTGTTACTTATTCTTATTATATTGATGAAGTTGAAACAAGAGTAGGGGCTCAGAAAAATGCTGTTAATGTTTTGCAATCATTTCCGTTTTTTGGGAAATTAAAAACAAAATTTAATACATATAATGCTTTGTCTAGTGCAGAGGAATTTGAATATTATGCAGGAAGGGATAAAATTATTTTTGAGGTGAAAGATGCCTATTATGAATATATGTATATCATGAAGAGCATAGATATTACAAGAGAACATATTGATCTTCTTACATCTTTTGAGAGGCTTATTAATATTAAATACAAAACAAATAAGGCGATGTATCAAGATCTTCTAAGGGTTCAAATTGAACTTGATAAACTAAAAGATAAGCTTCTTACATTACAGTCTTACAAAAAACTTATTATATCAAGGTTTATAACTGCTGTAGGGACAAAAGAAGTAGAAGATATTGTGGAAAAAATTGAACTAAATTATCCTGATGTGGTATATGAAATTCCAAGCAAAGAAGAACTGATGAAGGAACTTTTTGAAACGAATCCAATATTAAAAAAACAAAATGCGTATGTTAATGCTCAAAAATCTAAAGTTAAATTAGCAAAACTTAATTATTTTCCTGATTATGCATTAGGCGTAACGTATATTAATACAGAAGATAGAGATTTAAATATGATAGATAATGGAAAAGACCCTATTATAGTCATGTTAAAACTAAAACTTCCTATATGGTTTAGAAAACTAAATGCAAACTTAAAAGAAGAAAAATACAACCTTCTTTCTAAACAGGAAATCTATAAAGATACAGAATATAAATTAGAAGGACAATTGGAATTAATATATTATAAATTAGATGATTCAAAGAGAAAAATAGAACTTTATCGAGATTCTTTACTACCAAAGGCAGAGTCTTCGCTTAAAACAATACACATAAATTATAAAGCCGCAAGAAGCGATTTTTTAGATCTTATTGAAGCAGAAAGGTTATTGTTAACACTAAAATTAGATTATTTTCGTTCTGTAACCACCTATTATCAGAAATGGGCAGCACTAGAAAAGCTTATAGGAAAAATATTAGAATAAAAGGAGAAATATTTATGAAATGGCATTTAAGCAATACATCGTGGAAATATAAAATAGCGATTATAGTTTTAATACTAATGGGATTTATCGCTGTAAAGTATGTATTCCGTTCTAATAACGAGCATCAGCATAAACAGGAAGAAATAGCAACTGTCAAATATTGGACATGTTCTATGCATCCACAAATTAAACTGCCAAAACCCGGTAAATGTCCTATATGCGCGATGAATTTGATACCGGTAAGTAATGAAAATACTTCTGTAGAATCTGTATCAGAGCTTGTACTCTCGGAAGCCGCTAGAAGTAGAGCAAAGGTTACTACACAGGCAGTAAAAAGAAAGTTTGTAGAAACGACTATTAGTCTCTCAGGAAAAGTTGCATATGATGAAACACGTCTTTCATATATAACATCATGGATAGATGGAAGAATTGATAGATTATTTGTTGATTATACAGGCATAACAGTGAGTAAAGGCGATCACATGGT
Source organism: bacterium (assembly GCA_023143305.1). Taxonomy (GTDB): domain Bacteria; phylum CBDUZB01; class JAGLHV01; order JAGLHV01; family JAGLHV01; genus JAGLHV01. The sequence goes on from JAGLHV010000016.1 coordinate 8,456, forward strand.
ATATATATATAGTCCGGAATTATTGTCTGCACAAGAGGAATATTTAGAGACTTTGCGTGCTAATACGATAAGTCAAAGTAGTGCAAAGGAAAAGCTGCGTTTATTTGGGATAACAGATGAACAGATAAAAGAAATAGAAAAAAAAGGGATTCCAAGAGAGCATATGACGATATATTCTCCGGTAGGAGGTGTTGTTGTGAGCAAACATGTGAATCAAGGTGTATATGTAAAAACAGGAACAAAGATATATACTATAGCTGACCTTGAGCATGTTTGGGTTATTCTTGATTTATATGAAAGTGATGCAAGGTTTGTTCAGTATGGACAAAAAGTAATATTTGAAACGGAGTCGCTGCCTGGAGAAAAATTTGAAGGAACAGTAGTATTTGTACATCCTACGATGGACGAAGGTACTCGTACTATCAAAGTGAGAGTTAATGTGTCTAATGAAAAGAAATTATTAAAACCCGGTATGTTTATACGTGCTAATATTTTTGTTTCTATAGGAGAGCATGGACCAAGGAATAAGACAAATTATGCTGATAAATGGATATGTCCTATGCACCTTGAGGTTTTAAAAAGTCATTCTGGTAATTGTCCAATATGTGGAATGAAGCTTAAAAAAGCAGAAGATGTTCTTGAAGGGGTATCAGGAGTAGAAAAAGAATTACCACCTCTTGTTATTCCTGTAAGTGCTCCTCTTATTACGGGTAAACGAGCGGTTGTTTATGTAGAAAAAGATTCAATAAAAGATACAGAAAGTATATATGAAGGGAGAGAGATTATACTTGGACCGCGTGCCGGAGACTATTATATTGTAAAAGCAGGTTTAAAAGAGGGGGATAAGGTTGTTACAAAAGGGAACTTTAAAATTGATAGCGCATTGCAGATAGAAGCAAAGCCTAGTATGATGAATCCTGATGGATCAGGGGGTAAACAAACGGGGCATGCTGGCCATCAAATGGGGGCCAATAAACCTAATAAGAAACAATCAAAAAAGGTGGAAAAAAAATCACATAGAAAATCTACAGCAGAAGATGTAACTTATGTTTCACCTGTATATAAAAGGTATTTTTCTATCCAAAAATCGTTATCAGAAGATAATTATAAAAAAGCATTTGATGCTATAAATGTACTAGGTAAAGAAATTATAAATGTCAAAAAGAACATAACTGATTCTAAGCTTAAAACAATACTATCTGAAATGGAAGATGTCCTTGTACATAAAGAACATGTTCAAGACATTAATGGATTTCGTTCTATGCTCTTTGGCCCTTTATCTAATAAAATAATAGAGCTAGAAGAAATAGTTGGGCACAAAAATAAAAATATTCATTATAAAATGTTTTGTCCAATGATAAATGAAGGACAAGGTGGACTTTGGCTGCAAAATGATGATAAAGTTCAAAATCCATATTATGGAAAAGATATGATTTCTTGTGGAGAGATACAAGACACATATTACTCTAAAAAATAGAATGCACTCTATAAAATATATATCGATTGTTAGATGTCCATATTGTAAACACAAAGCAAAAGAAAAAATGCCGGATAATTCATGTCAGCTTATATATAAATGTAGTAAGTGTAAAAATGTTTTAAAGCCGAAAAAAGGTGATTGTTGTATATTTTGTTCTTATGGGAATATTCCGTGTCCCCCGATACAAAAGCAAAAAGGATAAAAACATGTTATCTAAAATGATTAGATTTTGTTTAGAGAATAAGTTAATAGTCGGGATTCTCGTGATATTTATTATTGCTTGGGGGTTGCTTGTTGCTCCATTTGATTGGAAAATGCCAGGACTTCCTCGCAATCCTGTTTCTGTTGACGCTATCCCTGACATTGGAGAAAATCAGCAAATTGTGTTTACAGAATGGATGGGACGATCTCCGCAGGATATTGAAGATCAAGTTACCTACCCTTTAACCGTATCTCTTCTTGGTATTCCAGGAGTAAAAACGATACGCAGCTATTCATTTTTTGGTTTTTCATCTATTTATATTGTCTTTAAAGAAAATGTTGATTTTTATTGGTCAAGAAGCCGTATTTTAGAAAAATTAGCCAGTTTACCTCGGAAGACATTGCCAGACGGGGTTAGGCCAAGCCTTGGACCTGATGCAACAGCTCTTGGACAAGTGTTTTGGTACACGCTTGAAGGGCTTGATAAAGAAGGAGAACCCACAGGAGGATGGGATCTAGATGAGTTGCGTAGTGTTCAAGATTGGTATGTAAAATATGCTCTTCTTTCAGTCGACGGGGTTAGTGAAGTTGCATCTGTTGGAGGGTTTGTCAAAGAATATCAGATAGAGGTAGATCCCGATATTATGAAAGTTTATAACATTACCTTGGCTCAAATATTTAAAGCAGTAAAAAACTCTAATCTTGACATAGGAGCAAAAACAATTGAAATTAACAAAGTAGAATACATTATACGTGGTATAGGACTTATAAAAACAATATCAGATATAGAAGAAATAGTCTTAAAAGAGCATAACAATATTCCTATAACCATTAAAGATGTCGCTCGTGTAGTAGAAGGCCCTGCAATGCGTAGAGGGGTTCTTGATAAAGAAGGATCTGAGGTTGTAGGTGGAGTGGTAGTTGTGCGTTACGGAGAAAATCCGCTTGCTGTAATTAATAGATTAAAAGAGAAAATTAAAGAAATAAGTCCGGGACTGTCTAAAAAAACACTAAAAGATGGGAGAACCAGTAAACTTACAATTGTTCCATTTTATGATAGAACAGGACTTATTTACGAGACATTAGGTACTCTTAATGATGCCTTGTATCAACAAATACTGGTAACAGTTATTGTTGTTATTGTATCTCTTATGCATCTCGGGAGTTCTTTATTAATTGCAGGACTTTTACCGCTTGCAGTTCTTATGTGTTTTATTTTTATGAAGTTATTCCACGTTGATGCAAATATCGTTGCTCTTTCAGGTATAGCAATTGCTATAGGAACATTAGTTGATATGGGTATTGTTGTATGTGAAAATATTTTAAAACACTTACAAGAAAAAAAGCCGGGTGAAAAAAGAATAGATGTTATTTATAACGCCACAAAAGAAGTCGCAGGAGCAGTACTTACAGCAATCTCAACTACTATAATTAGTTTTTTACCTGTATTTACCATGACAGGACCGGAAGGTAAACTTTTCAGGCCTTTGGCATTCACAAAAACATTTGCGCTTTTTTCTTCTGTTATTATTGCTCTTATGGTTATTCCGGTAGCAGCAGATTTATTTTTAGATAAAGTAATAAAAACTTCAAAAATAAAAAGAATTATAACTAATGCATTACTATTCATTGGTATTATTATAGGATTTAATATTTCTATTCTGATTGGAAGTTTGTTTTGTTTGTTTTTTATACTATATGTTGCATATCCATATATACCAATTAAAATACACAAAAAAATACCGATTATTTATAATTACATTATAGTTGTTTTTGTTGCAATAGTGTTAACTGCAAACTGGCTGCCTCTTGGTGTAGGAAAAGGAGTTTTTTTAAATTTTATATTTGTTTGTGGTGCAATAGGTGTATTATTGTACATTTTTCATTTTATACAGATTCATTATGCGAATATGCTCGGGTGGTGTCTTAATAATAAAATGAAATTCTTATCCTTTCCTATTATATTAACCTTATGTGGTATTCTTATATATAAAAGTTTAGGTAAAGAATTTATGCCTTCTCTGGACGAAGGTTCTTTTTTGTTTATGCCGACAACCATGCCACACGCTTCAATAGGAGAAGCATTAGACGTGCTACAAATACAAAATAAAGCCATTCGTATGATTCCGGAAGTAGAATCAGTTGTGGGTAAAATAGGAAGAGTAGAAAGCTCCCTTGATCCTGCTCCTGTTTCCATGATTGAAACCGTCATTAATTATGAATCAAAGTATAAATTAAATGAAAAAGGAAAAAGAGGGAGATTTAAATATAATAGAAAGAAAAAAGAATTTGTTCGTGACAAAGAAGGGAAATTGATTCCTGATACAAGAGGAAAACCCTTTAGACAATGGCGCAAACATATAAAAAACCCTGATGATATATGGTCGGAAATTGTTAAGGCAAGCCGTGTTCCGGGGACAACATCAGCACCAAAACTGCAACCAATAGCAGCGCGTATCGTTATGCTACAGACTGGTATGCGAGCGCCTATGGGTATTAAAGTAAGAGGAGGAGATCTTAAAACTATTGAG
>JAGLHV010000160.1 GCA_023143305.1 bacterium
CAATCGCTAAAATCCACTATTTTATGGGTCCCGGGACTATAAAAACCGGTTATAATTTCTCCTTCCTGTTTTCTAACCGGAAGCTGCATTTTATTGCGGTAACGCCAAATAAAGGAGGAAGAAACGGATGGTTTTATTTTTACTCCTTTAAAACTTACCCCTCCTAACTGCTTAAGGGTTTCTTGTATCAAGTCCAATTTATATTTTATTTGAACAGAATAGTTAAGATGCTGCCAATTACAACCGCCACAAAAATTTTCTTTTCCCGGTTGAAAAAAATAAGGACATTGAGGAACTTCTCTTTCATTGGAAGGGTTAATAATTTCTACTATCTTTCCGCTTGAATAATTTGACTTTAATTTAGTAATTTCAACTAAAACTTCATCACCCGGACAGGTATAAGGCACAAAAACAACTAAACGTCCAATGTGTCCTAACCCGTCTCCTCCTAAAACTATTTTTTCTATTTTTATTTTTACTTTATCGCCTATTTTCATTTACAACAAATGCCGCCTTCCATTACTGCTTTTTCTACGCTCCCCGGAACGGTTAAGAACCTCTCTTACTATAAGTTTCCGTTTTTTTAACTTTTTACCGTTCATAGATTTAATCGCGACTTGCCCTTCTGCTCTACTGGACATCTCCACAAAACCAAATCCTTTTGATTTACCGGTTAGTTTATCTTTAATAATACTAATTATTTCTACTTCTCCAAAAGGTTCAAAAGTTTTTTGTAAATCTTCTTCAGTAATTTCTTTAGGCAAATTACCTATATAAATATCCATGGTTTATCCCCTCCTTTTCTTTCCAGCCGTTTTTAAACTTATTTTTCAATAAATAAATATCTTTTCTTCTTATTCAATATTTATTATTTATATTTCCATCATTTTCCCTGCACAATCATTCAATACCAACAACTTTAACTTCAAACACAAGATTTTTACCGGCTAAAGGATGATTAAAATCAACCACTAAATCATCTCCTTTTATCTCCAGTATCTTCCCCATTATTAATCTTCCTTCTTTATCTTTTAACCGCAGCACCTTTCCTTTTTCTACCTGGAGGTCCGGGGGAAAAGAAGTTCTGGGCATACTTCTAACTATGTCTTCTCTTCTGGGGCCATAAGCATCATTTACATTTATCTCTATTTTTTTTTCTTCATTCAATTTCATCCCCTTCACCCCCCGTTCAAGTCCGGGTATTATTCTCCTGCTTCCTACTTCAAATACTAAGGGACTTCCTTCTTTTGACCGGTCAAAAATAGTTCCGTCTTCAAAACTTCCTATGTATTCTATTTTGACTTTATCGCCCTTGGTAACTATCATCTTTTTCCCACCTTCTTCCAACGGAATTATTTCAGCAGTATTTTCTCTGGTTCCCTCTTCTATCAGTTCTTCTTTTTTTCTACCACAACCATTAACTACAACCAACCCCATTACCAATAATACTCCCGAAACAATCCAGATTAAACCGGTTGAAATCTTACTTTTCCTCATTCCTTCCCCCCATTACATTCATTAATTTATTTACTAAACCTAAAATTATATTAACATTTATTATCGGTCAAGTCAATAAAAAACATGCACTAAATACATTGACTTTATTTTTTAACAGTGGTAAAATTGTTGATGAGTAATTAATATAGTATATTTAATTAAAGAGGGATTATATATATATTACGTTTTAACAATCTACAAGTTTTGCAGAAACTGGATTTTGTTATGAATGTGATTTATCGGACAGTAAAAGAAAAGAATGTAAATAAAATCCCCCCAACCCCCTTTTTCAAAGGGGGAAGGACGACGAGAATACAAATTATAAACTAAATGTCAGATATTTTTGACATTACTAAAAGTATTAAAAGGAAAACAAAATGACAAAAAAATTCAATGGGTTAAAAATTGTATTGCTAACGGCATTTTTAACTCTAACCTTAGGAATCAATCAGGGTTTTACTGCAGAATGGTCAAGCATTCATAAAAAATTAAAGGAAAAAGATGCTTCCTTTAAAAAAGAAGTAAAAGATATAACTATTGTTCAGGAAATGCAAATCCAGCAGGGCAAAAACCAGGTAATCTCAAAAAACAAAGTATATAGAAAAGGCAAAAAGTACCGTATAGAAACCAGCATACCTACACCCTCTGACGCAGAAACTACGGGGAAAATGAAACAAATGAAAACAATTTTTATTTTTGATGGCCGGAACGAGTGGGTAATTTCACCTTTTATGGGCAAGAAAAAAATTCCCCCGAAAGAACAAAAAAATTATCAAATAGGTACAAACTGGTACGACCAATTACCAACAAAAGCAAAAATTACCGGCAGTGAAAAAATCGGCAAACATAACTGTTATGTAATTGAGTTTAAACCTAATGATTCCTTTTCTTTCACCAAAATATGGATAGAAAAAAAGAATCTACTGTTAATTAAAGCACAAGGACAGGAAAAAAAAGAAAGAGTATTATCCATAATAAACTCTGATTTTAAGAAAATAAAAGGTATATGGGAAATGCCTTATAAAACCAATGTATATTATGATAAGCAACTTATGTCTACTTTAGTAGTGCAATCTTTAAAACTAAACCAGGAATTATCTAATGATTTGTTTGATCCGGATAAGGTAACAACAAAAGGAAGTTCTATGCCCAATATGCCTAATATGCAGGAAATGATGCAACAGATGATGCAGCAGAAAAGATAATAAAATTTAAAGATCCCTCTCCACCATATATAACACAATATCATAAATAAATTGTTTAGCCCGGCTGTCAGGTAAACTTCCATAGGCTACGAAAAATTCTCGTAAAGCCGCTCCAGCCAGTTGGCGGGCATTTTTGCGGGCAAACTCGATACTACCATATTCGGTCATCAAAGAATAAACCCACTTAACTTCTTTAGGTAACCGCTGCTTACGGGGCAGGGACAAAAACATTGTGATTTTTTCTTTTTCTCTTTTAGTGCAATTATTCAGCAAATGAATAAGCATTACGGTTCGCTTTCCTTCCCAGATATCCCCTCCGATTTCCTTGCCGTATTTTTTACGCTGACCTACAAGATTAAGAACATCATCCTGAATCTGAAAAGCTGCTCCCATATAAAAACCAAAATGATTAAAAGAATCTAAATTTATTTCTCCCCCTTTAGCAATCAAAGCACCTATTCTACAGGGATGAATACTGGTATACCAGCAGGTCTTCTTAAGGGTTGTACGCAAATAATCCTCTTCGGTTAAATCACAAATATTATCGTGTACCCAACCCAACTCCATCGCCTGTCCTTCAACTGATTGCCGCACCATATGTTCAATTTCGGTAAAAATCTGCCAGGTTAACTCCGGACCGAGAAAGGTAAGATTTTCCATTAAAGGACGAATGCTGAGAACATTCATTGCATCACCGGCATTCACGGCAATTTCCATCCCGTATTTAGCATGTAAGGTCTTCTCGCCCCGCCGGTATTCACTTCCATCTTCCACATCATCATGAATTAAAAAAGCATTATGAAACAATTCAATAGCTACAGCCGACCTAAGAGCATTGCGGACATTTCCTCCAAAAGCTTCACAGGTAGCCATACATAACCCCGGGCGTAAACCTTTTCCCGGACGCATAGGATAAGATGGAATTAAATCATAAAGGTACTTCCTGGGCTCTTTTGACGGTAAAAAAGTCAAAAGAGTTTCCATAGTAATATCTTTATAATATTTTAAAGCTGTTTCCACTAATTCAAAACGATTAACCCCGGGCATAAATAAAACTCCTTAATCATTCTCCCTTAATTACACCAAAATCAATCGACTTGAATTACCAATATCGCCTGTAACTGATCCATCTTTGTCGCCCGGATTAAACCGGAATAAATACCTGCGGAAGTTTTGGCAGGAATATTAACTGCTACCAATACCTTTTGGGTTTTATATGGAGCCAGAGAAAGTGCGGAAGGAGTAAAGGTTATCCTTTCAGCTGCAATCCTTTTCCCGGAAGCATCTACTAAATCGGTACTGTGAAAACTAAATTTATCCATTATTTTATCACTGTTATTTTCTAAATCCATCGGGATTTTAGCCACTTCACCCGGTTTCATTGCTTTATTGGTTTTAAGCGTAGGTAATTGCCCGGAAGCCGTATATTCTGATTTTTCTTTTCTTTCTGAGCCCCGGATAGTAACCACCCGTTGAGCAAGCCCCCCGACATATT
>JAGLHV010000161.1 GCA_023143305.1 bacterium
TATCCTTCCCACGGCATAAAAGCAACTAAAACATTTTTCCCTAAAGCAATTTTTCCATTAGAAATAGCCGGACCATCCGAAACAACCTGCCCTTTTTTTATTATATCCCCTTTTTTAACTATTGGTAATTGATTAATGCAAGTATCCTGATTAGAACGAACAAACTTTTTTAATTTATATATATTTACCTCTTTATCTTCATTCCAAATTACAATTTTATTTGCAGTAACACTAATTACTTTTCCCGCTTTCTCGGCTATAATCGTAGCACCCGAATCCCTGGTGACTCTTCCTTCTATACCTGTAGCCACTACCGGGGATTCAGTAATTAACAACGGAACCGCTTGTCTCTGCATATTAGATCCCATTAAAGCACGATTAGCATCATCATGTTCTAAAAAGGGAATTAAAGAAGCAGAAACACTCATTACCTGCATCGGAGAAATATCCATATACTCTACTTCTTTAGCTGCAATCACCGGAAAATCTCCTTTTTTACGTGCAGCCACCAAATCATAAGTAAACTTTGATTCTTTATCTAAAGGAACATTCGCCTGTGCTACCACAAAGGAATCTTCTCTGTCAGCCGGAAGATATTCCACTTTATTAGTTACTTTTTTATTTTCTACTTTTTTATAAGGACTCTCTATGAGTCCATATTCATTAACCCGGGCATAAGAAGCTAAAGAAGCAATCAACCCGATATTGGGTCCTTCAGGAGTCTCTATAGGACAAAGTCTTCCATAGTGGGTATAATGAACATCTCTTACTTCAAAACCGGCTCTTTTACGATTCAACCCTCCCGGTCCCAGAGCAGATAATCTCCTTTTATGGGTTAATTCCGCTAAAGGATTAGTCTGATCCATAAATTGTGACAATTGGGACGTTCCAAAAAATTTACGCAATATCCCTACTACAGGAGCAGTATTAATCAACGTCCGTGGAGTAATAACTCCCAGACCGCTTAAATTCATTTTCTCTTTTACTAAACGACTCATATGCGATAAACCAATACGCATCTGATTTTCCAACAATTCACCTACAGAACGCACCCGCCGATTTCCTAAGTGGTCAATATCATCTACTTTAGTAATAAGGCCACTGTTTAAATCAAGCAGATATCTCATGGTCGCAATGATATCTTCTCTAGTCAAAGTTCTTTTTTTTTCTCCAGGAATTTTAAAACCCATTTCTTTTATTTGTTCAAGTTGTTTAACAATAAAACCCAACTTTTTGTTTATTTTATATCTTCCAACCTTACCTAAATCATATTTTTTAATATTTTCAAATATTAAATTTTGTAAATACTTTTCTGCTTGTTCCGGAGTAACAAACTCCTGGGTGCGCAATTTCCGATAAATTTCAAAAACTGCTTCTTTTTTCGTTCCAATTGTATCTTTAGCTAAAGTGTTAGATATAGTTATACTTTCAAGAGCAGATTCCTTCTTTATTAATTTTATTTTATTAATTTTGCTTTTTCTTATTTTATCAAGGATTTCGGCTGTTATCACTTCATTTGCTTCCAGAATTATTTCTCCTGATTTTTTTTCTACTATATCTTCAGCTAATAATCTTCCCTCTAATTCCCCAATATCCCCTTTTGCCGTTAATATTATTTCCGTTTTATAAAAGATACTTAGTATATCAGACTTCTTTTCTATGCCTAATGCTTTCAATAAGACCGTAGCTAAAATTTTTCTTTTCTTGTCTATATGCACATATAAGATGTTATTAATATCAAATCCAAATTCTACCCACGCTCCACGATAAGGAATAATCCGTGCAGAATATAATTTTTTCCCGAAAGAAGAAATCTTTCCTTCTTCATCTTCTTCAAAAATAACTCCCGGTGAACGATGTAATTGACTAACAATAACCCGCTCCGCTCCATTAATGATAAAAGAGCCTTTTCCTGTCATTAAAGGGACATCAGCAATAAAAACTTCCTGTTCGGAAATTTCTTTTACCGCTATCCTATTACCTTTTTCCTTTTGCAACAAACGTACGCGTATTTTTAAAGGAATTGAATAAGTAGCATCTTTTTCTACAGATTCTTCTTCACTATACCTAGACGTGCCAAAAACATAATTAACAAATTCAATACTTAATGTTTCATCGGTGTTAGTAACCGGAAAAATATCTTTAAATGCCAACTGTAATCCTTGAGTTTTTCTTTTTCCGATATCTATATCTTTTTGCAAAAACTCAAAAAAAGATTTTTTTTGCATTTCCAATAAATCAGGCAATTCTATCATTGTATGCCTTTTAGAAAAACTAAGACTTTTTTGAATCATTTTTAAATCTTCCTTTTTTATTTTCTATTCAAAACAAAAAGACTATAGTTGTCTCCAACTCATTTCCTGCAAAAATAAACAATAAGTAAATAATCTTAAATAAGCAATCTATTACATAAACTCTGATTATATCTTTTTTTATACTAAAAAGTCAAGCAAAAACAATTTTTTCCAAAAACCAAACCCACAACACATATATACTAACTCTATTTTTTGTGTCGGATTTCCCTAAAACATCTCTCAATACAATTATTTAATCTCAATAGTTGCACCGGTTTCTAAAAGTTTCTTTTTTATTTCTTCTGCCTGTTCTTTAGTAATTCCTTCTTTTATAGCTTTGGGAGCGCTTTCAACTAATTCTTTAGCTTCTTTCAACCCTAAACTGGTAATTTCCCTAATTGCTTTAATTACCTGGATTTTCTTATCCCCTACACCTGCTAAAACAACCGAAAATTCTGTTTGCTCTTCTTCTGCTTCCGAAGCAGAGTCCTTAGATGAAACAGCTGCAGGTGCAGCTGCTACCGCACTTATACCAAATTTCTCTTCTAAAGCTTTTACTAATTCTGCCACTTCTAAAACAGTCATTTTCTCTATAGCTCCTATAAAATCTTCCTTGCTCAGTGTTTTTGTCGTCATTTCCCCTCCTCCTATTTAAATAGTTAGTTACTGCTTTTCTTTACTTATCCTGAAATTATAAAAATTTTTTATATATCTTTTTGCTTTTTTTCCATAACAGCTTTTAGACCATAAATTATCCCGGCAACTAATTGATTTAATGTGCTTACCAACCCAACAATGGGAGCTTGTAATCCACCCAACAACTGACTTAAAAGTACCTCACGGGAAGGTAATTTAGACAAGTCTGTAATTCCGGAAGCCTCAATTAACTTTCCATTAAATAAGCCACCTTTTATTTTCAATTGTTTATGCCCTTTAGCAAAAGTTATTAAAACCTTTGACATTTCTACCAGTGTTTCGTCTCTTTTATCTTTCGGAGAAAAAGGCATTACTAAAGCAGTGGGCCCTTGTAGACAGTCACTTAAATCATCTACCGGTAAATCATTTAATGCTAATTTGGTTAAAGTGTTTTTCACCACACTATAATTGCTTTCTATCTTTCTCAGGTTTTTCCTCAAGCCATTTATTTCCTCTACATTTAACCCTTTATAATCCACCAGGAAAAAACTATTATTTTCCTTGAATTTTTCATTTAAACAAGAAACAAACGCTTCTTTCTCTTTTCTCGTTTTTATCATAATTTTCCCTCACTTTATGAAATAATCCTGCGAAATCGCAAATAACAAGCTACATAAAAAAAACTTCCCTAATGCTGTAAAGGAAGTTTTCCGTTGTTTTCCTTTATCTCGGCAGGCAAAATTATTCTTCCTCAATATTTCAAAACGCAGGAAGAACCTACTGTCTCAGATTACAAAAAATATATACTTATTTCGAAGGCTGTTTAATTTATCAAATTATTAAAAATTTGTCAAGCAAAAAATTTATTTTTAAAAATTATTATTTTCTGCTTAAAAAAATCATTCCTTATTTTTTGTTTTCTCCTCGTTACACCTTATACCTTATTCTAATTCTCTCCCAATTAATTTCTGAAAAAATATTTTGAAAAAACTTTGTTGCAACAATTCAATTTCTGGTTTTTCAATAAAAACCTATCTGATTGACCACCTGTGTTTTTCTCTAAAAAGTTTTACCTTTAAGAAAAAAAGTGAATTCCAACTCATCCGGCTATTCAATGTTTAGCGAAAAGCTACGGGTCATTCGTAAATAATGCGAAATATTATAAATATGAAAATAACTCATAGACAAAGAATACAGGCTAAATCCAAAACAAAAAAATCAACTATCTAACAAAATTGATTAGTAAAGAATAAAGG
>JAGLHV010000162.1 GCA_023143305.1 bacterium
CCTTTTCCTTTACATAAAACACAACGAACAGAAACTTCGGCACTGGGTTCAGTAAAAGGGATTAAACTGGGCGTTAATCTAATCTCTATATCTTCTCCGAATATTTGTTTGAAAAACATTTTCATAATACTCTTTAAATGTCTAAAAGTTACTTCTTTGCCGACAACCAATCCTTCTACCTGATGAAAAACCGGTGAATGTGAAGCATCTATCGCATCACTTCGATAACATCTTCCGGGAGCAATAATGCGCAAAGGGGGGGATTTTTTTTCCATTATTCGAATTTGAACAGGGGAAGTTTGAGTCCGCAATACTACTCCGTCGGACACATAAAAAGTAGCCTGCATATCCCGCGCCGGATGATCTGCAGGGGTATTTAAAGCTTCAAAATTATAATATTCAGTCTCTACCTCGGGTCCTTCTACAATATCAAAATTTAACCTTTCAAAAATAATTTTTATTTCTTCTAAAATTCTCGTTAACGGATGTAATTTTCCTTGTAATAAAGGCCTGCCGGGAAGGGTTACATCCAAATCTTCTTTTATATCCCTATTAAAAATCAACTGTTTTAAATCTTCCTTCTTTCGGTTTAAAAAATCGTTTATTTCTTCTTTTATTTGATTGGCAAGTTTTCCAATAATTTTTCGTTCTTCCTGGGAAAGTTGTTTCATTATGCGTAAAATTTTAGTTACTAACCCTTTTCTTCCTAAATACTTAATCCTTATTAATTCCAAATCTTCTTTTTTTTCTCTTATTTGGGATATTTCTTTTTTTGCCTTTTCTCTTAAATTTTCCAATTCTTTCTGCACGCTAAATCTCCTTTTTTAAATGCCTACTAATTTATCCAGGTGTTCTTTAGCATAAACATGGTCGGACTTTAATTCTAACGTTTGCCTGTACATTTTGCTTGCTTGTTCAATCATATTTTTTGCTTCGTAAGTAATCCCTAAATTATAATAAATTTGAGGATTGTTTGAGTTAATCTTTAAAGCTTCTTGAAATTCTTTTATTGCCTGGTCATATTTTTGGTTCAAAAAATAAAATTTTCCTAATTCTATTAATTCTTGTTCCAGATTATCTTCATTTTTATTAAACTTTTCTTTTTTATCTTTCATCTCTTGTCTTTTCTTTCCTCCGTCACCAATCTTATTTTATTAATCTTTCTTCAACTTGGTAATAGTCTCAATCTTGCCTAAAACCACTAAACTCGCCCCTTCACTAATTTCATCTTCCGGCTGGGGAGAAATATTCACTATTTCTTTAAAATCTGTTTCTCCGGACTTCGTCACTATGGGCTGTTTTTTCTTTATGGCAATTACCGTCACTCCGTATTTTGCCCTTATATCTATTTCCCTAATTGTTTTGCCAATAAAAGATTGCGGAGCATGTATTTCCACAATACTATAATAAGGGGAAAGTTCTATTTGATCTAATATATTAGGAGAAATTAAACCCTCTGCCAGCCTAAGAGCCATATCCCTTTCAGGGAAAATAATTTTATCCGCACCTACTTTTCGTAAAATTTTTCCATGAAGAGAATTTAACGCTTTGGCTACAATTCTTTTTACTCCCATTTCCTTCAACAATAAAGTTACTAAAATACTTGCTTCCATCCCTGTTCCAATACCGACAATAACAATGTCCATCTTCTTTATTCCCAAAGCCTGCAGTGTTCTTTCTTCTGTTGCGTCCGCTTGAACTGCATGAGTAATTATATTACTAATTTCTCTTATCCGTTCTTCATCTTTATCTATAGCTAATACTTCGCATTTTTTTTGCGATAATACCTTTGCAATATTATAACCAAATGTCCCTAAACCAATAACTGCTATTTGTTTTTTATCTGCCATTTTTTCTCCTTATAAGTTTTAAGGATTATCTTTATTTATTTTTAAAAATTAATAGGAAACACTTTATCCGACAAAAACTCTTTCCAGGGGATATTGAATTTTTAATTGTCCTTTATCCTGCAACAAAACCGCCACTCCTAAAGTAAGAGGCCCTAATCTTCCGGCATACATGGTAAAAATAATTAACATTTTCCCCATACTACTTAAAGTCGGAGTTATTCCTGTAGATAAGCCCACAGTGCCAAAAGCAGAAATAACTTCAAAAAAAACTTTAATAAAAGCTTCTTTTTCTGTTACTAACATAACAACAGTAATAACACTAATAAAGATTATAGAAAGAAAACCCACTACAAAAGATTTTCTTACTATTTCATTAGCTATCCGCCGATTAAAAAAAGTTACTTCTTTTTTTTTCGTAATCGTAGCCCACATAGCAGCTATCATCACCCCAAAAGTAGTAGTTTTTATCCCCCCCCCTGTCCCTCCCGGTGAAGCACCGATAATCATTAAAAAAGCAGCAATAAATAATGTTCCACTGGTTATCCAGGAAATATTTACAGTACTAAATCCGGCTGTCCGTGTACTAACGGATTGAAAGAAAGCCATTAAGATTTTCTTTTCCCATGAAAAACTGCCTAAAGTAGCAGAATTATTATATTCAAATACAAAAAAAATTATTGTTCCAAAAACAATTAAGCTAAAAGAAAATAACAAAACAATTTTACTATGTAAAGATATTTTTTTTACTTTAAAATATTGATAAAAGTCACTTAAAACTATATACCCTAAACCTCCTAAAATAATTAAACAACTCATAGTCAAATTAATTACCACATCTCCCTTGTAAGCAGATAAACTACTAAAGGGACCATGCACTCTACCAAAAACATCAAACCCTGCATTACAAAAAGCAGATATAGAATGAAATATTCCCATATATACAGCGTTCCATATCGAGAAATCACCCATCCATCGAAGCGTAAGAATCATGGCACCAATTATCTCGATGAAAAAAGTAACTTTGACAATATATTTAACGAAAGATACTAAGTCTCCCAAATTAAGCTGGTCAAACGCTTCCTTTATTATTATTTTTTCACGCAAGGATATTTTTTTCCCGATTATTAAACTTAAAATTGTAGCCATGGTCATATAACCAAGAGCCCCTACCTGTAAAAGAAACAAAATTGTTATCTGGCCAAATAACGAATAAAAATTACCCGTATCTTTAACCACCAATCCGGTTACGCAAACTGCCGAAGTAGCTGTAAACAATGAATCGATTATCGGTTGTCTTTTACCGGAAACAGTAGAAAAAGGAAAAGAAAGCAGAATAGTTCCTATTAAAATTATACAGGCAAAACCAATTAACAAAACCTGTGCAGGAGTAAACCTATAGGACATCCTCTTTAACCCATCCTCTTTTCTTTACCTGAATTGTTTTCTTAGACTACGCTGTTAACATTTGATTCAGAAAGAATAGTGGAAGAAGAAACCGCAGAGGGACAAGATACATTCGAGATGAAAATTTCCAATTTATTTTTAGCAACCTCAGCCAACCGGCTAAAGGTATTTGTATCCGATATGGCTAAATCAGCCAGAATCTTCCTGTCAATGCAAATCCCTGCTTTCTTCAATCCATTCATTAATTGACTATAAGATAAACCGTTCAACCTTGCCGCAGCATTAATTCGAGTAATCCATAATGAACGAAAATTACTTTTTCTTTTTCTCCTATCCCGATAAGAATATTGCAAGCTTTTATCCACTTGCTCTGTTGCATGCCGATAAAGATTTTTTCTTCCCAACCGGTATCCTTTAGCCATTTTAAAAATTTTTTTCTTCCTTCTCTTTGTTGTCACTCCACCCTTCACTCTACTCATCTTTCCTCCCTAATTACTAAACCAAATAATCATTCTCATAAATTTAATTATTTTAGGTTCTACAAATACGGCACTAATTTTTTAATAGTATTGGAATCTGTCTTATTAAGTGTTCCTGCTTTTCTTAGATTTCTTATACATTTAGCATCCTTATGGGCTAAAAGATGCCTGGCAAAAGCATTCTTTCTTTTAATTTTTCCTTTTCCCGTAAGTTTAAACCTTTTTTTTGCTCCACTATGAGTCTTTATCTTCGGCATTTTTCCTCCTTCAGTAAAATCCCTCTTATTCTCTATTATGTATGTTTTATTTTTTGGGGGAAAGAATCATATGAAAAACCCGCCCCTCTCTCTTAACATCCCTTTCTATAGTTGCTCTTTGAATAAATTTTTCTTTTATTTTATTTAATATTTCTGCTCCCAAATCAACATTTCTTATTTCTCTTCCTCGAAATA
>JAGLHV010000163.1 GCA_023143305.1 bacterium
AAAATTAGAATTTCCTGACAATTTATGCCCTTTAAAAAAATAGGCCACAGCAGCAAAATCTTTTATTTCCTTACAGATTATTATTACGATTAAACTTAAAAAAATTATACTCAAAAGGTAAAAATTTTTTAAAAACCCCTTGTTTTTAGTCTTCTTCAAATCAATTAAAATACTATTTTCTCTTCCTTCTACTTTTTCCCCCATATTTATCAAAAATCCCACATTCAGCCATAAAAAAAATGCAGGCACAGGAAAATGAAGGGAAACATTAAACATACTATCTACAAAAACACCTGTTATAGCACCTATAAAACAAGGAATTAACACCTTCTCTTCCCTTTTTGTTTTTATACGGCTTAATCTCTTTACCAGATAATAACAGTATTTTCCTAAACAGAATAAGAGGTAGCAAAAGACAAGTAACCCAATAATACCTACCTGGGATAATATTTCCAATATTTCATTGTGTGCATTATTAGCATGAGTGCGAAAATGCCTAAAACGCTGTTCATTTAGAAATTGCCCCTGATAAAAAGGATAAAACAATTCAAAACAACCCCATCCGCACCCAAAAAAAAGATTGTCCCTTGATATTGCCAATGCCGTTTTCCAAATAAGCAAGCGTTGATACACCGACTGATTACTTTTTCTTACAGAAAAAGTTGAATATGCCCTTTCGACAACATTAGTTCCTTTCTCTACTGCCCGGCTACGAGGAAAAAACGAAACAATTAAAACAATCAAAACGAAGAAGCTTATCAGCCATTTTTTATTTCTTAAAATTATTCTTTTATCTATTACTGACCATAAACCAAACATACAAATAAACGCAGAAAGAAAGCCTAACCATGAACTGCGACAGAAAGTAAAAAGTAAAGTAATAAAAGCAAGAAAAAACAAAGTAAAAAAAAGGATTTTTTTCAAGAAAGAACATTCCTTAATAACAAAACCAAAAATTAAAGGTAAAACTAAAACCAGGAAAGTAGATAAAAAATTGGGATTGCCAAAAGTAGAAATACATCGTTCACTAAAAGGATTTAAATTATGTTTCCAGATTATTTCCAATCCTAAATATTGTAAAAGTCCATAACCACAAACAAGGAAAGTTAATAAAAAAATTAAATAGATGTTTTTTTTTAGATTTTTTTTATCCGATAAAAAATAAACCGCACCATAAAAAACTAAAATAACATTATTAAGAAGAAAAAATAGTTTTTTAAATCCCCAGACATATACAGCCTCTTTCATTTGCCAATGGGCAAACAAAGAACAAATAAAAGAAAAAAGGCACACGAAAAAAAATAAACCAAAAGGGATATCCAGACAGGTTTTTATGAAAGTTACTTTTTTTTCTATTAAATTTTTTATTATCCATATTCCCCAGATTAATAAAATAATAATATTTAACAATACTCCTTGAATATAATAAGGATTTTGGGTAAAGTCTGTTAAAAAAATAAGGGGAGGAACTAATATCAGAAGATAAAAAAGATATCTGATCAACTTATAAGCAATCACATTATTTCACACTCGTTTTTAATTTGTTCAAATTGTAAATCGCTGTTTTATCCTGGGGATTTAAATGCAAAATATTTTTCCAATAAACAATTGCTCTTTCATTTTCTTTAATTTGCATATAAAAAAAAGCTAAATTTCTATGCGCTATTATATAATCCGGTTTTAGTCTTATTGCTTTTTTATAATACTCCTCCGCCATTTTAAACTCCTTTTCCATAAAATATATATTGGCCAAATTCATATAACAATCCGCACGAAAATGATTGGTAAAATTTATGCCTTTTTCCTTCAGTGCTGTTCGTAAAATTTCTTTTGCTTCCTCATATTTACCTAATTGATAATAACATCCGGCAATTTTAATATAAATAGGACTAAAAACAGGATCCAATGCTTGTGCCTTTTTAAAATCATCCAGGGCTTCTTTATAATATAATTGTGCTTCTTCTTTTTTCCCCTCTTTATCAGCCCGGTTAGCCAAATAAAAATAAACTTTTCCTTCAAAAAGATGCACCTGAACATAATTAGGAGCAAATTTTTTAACTTGCGCATATTTTTCCAATGCTTTATCCATGTCTCCGGGAAATTTTCTATCTCTATAAACATTTCCCATAAAGTAATGAGTCATAATATGAGAAGGATTAAATCTCCTTACTTTTTCGTATTCTTTTAATGCTTCATCCCAAATCTTTCTTTTAGAATAAGCAATGGCTCTATTGTGATATAAATCAGCAAGAAATAGACGAGAAAAAAACCCATACGGATAAAAAGGGAAAATCAAATACAACCCCACAAATACCACAGCTATTTGGCACAATCGTTTCCTGATTAGTATGCCTTTTGAAAAATGACATGTGTTTTCATCCAAAACAGCCGTTTCTTTTTTTGCTTTCAAAATTATATTAGCCGCTAATCCTAAAAACAGCCAGAAAAAAAATCCGGAGGAAACAAAACGCATATTTACGCACATAAGATTATGGACCAACAACCCAAACAAACCCGATAATATTCCGATTAAATAATATTCATCCTTAGCTAAATCATCGGACAGTTTTTTATCAGTATTTTCCCGGCTTAAAGCCAATTGCTTAATTTTTCTTATCCCTGTCGAAAAAAAAGCAAACAACATCCAAAGAAAAATAATCAATCCTACAATTCCCTGGTCATACCATATTTCCAAAAATTCATTTTCCGGATGATCTGTTTCTGTATTATGTTTCCCTTCAATATGAAATATTTCAGATCGCCGGTATGCCGGATATGTTATTTTAAACGTTCCCAATCCGGAACCCAAAACAGGATGCTGCTTAATCATTTGAATAGTGGATGCCCAGGTAAAAAGCCTAAACCGTAAAGAATCAATTCTCTTTCTACTATAATAGGTTACTCCGAATACTGCCAGAATATTAATAACAATTACTCCGGCTATTAAAACCTTCTTCAGCTTAATTTTCAATCGCAACCCTATAACCGATAAAATAACACAAGCCATACTGGCTGCAGCAAAACCTACCCAGGAAGCTTTTGTTACCGCTAATATAATACTGAGCGTATTCATTAAAAAAATAATTAAATATTTATTTTTTTTAGTTCTTAAAAACTCCATAAAAATTAAAGGACTTACTAAAACCAAAAAAGCAGCAAAAAAATTAGGATTACCGAATGTTGAAAAAATACGATAACCAAAAGCATTTCTCCACACAAAAGGATCTAAATGTGGTTCCATTAAAAATTTAAGAACAATTTTCCTGACTGATACAATTAGAGAGAGGGTACTTTTATTAAAATATTGTAAAAACCCATATAATACAGCCAAAAAGGCAGCAAAAATAATCCAGCGTATTACTTTATCAATATTTGCTTCTTTTCTGTCTTTATAAAGTAAAGTACCTATACCTGTTATACATAAAAAAACTATCCCTGCTTTAATCATTGATACATTTAAAGCCATTCCAACGGAAAAAATGGCCTTATTAAAAATAGTTAATACAAGAAAAATAGCTATCATTACAGGCCAAAAAAATAATTTTATTGATTCCTTTCTATCAGCTTCATAAGCTATAACCAGAAAAATGCCTGTATATAATATTCTTTTGATTAATTCGTCCAAACTGGTAAATTTAAAATGGGAAAGACTGTAAGATAAAAGAGCACTAAAAAGAAAACATATTACAGGAATAGTTAAATAATTTAAAAAAGGAAAGGAATAGGGGAAGTCATTTCCGGAAGAATGCATCTCTATTATCTTTATCAGCCACAATGAAAAAAATATAATTCCCCCAAACTGCAGAAGAGTAATCTTTATCTGACAGGAATCATATGTTTTCAAATAAAAAGATAAAACTATTAGAAAAGCCAGCATCGGCAAACAAAAAGATATTAATTTATTGATTACTTTGATTAATTTAGTATTCATAACTAATTTATTACGATATTAAAAAACATTATTTTTTAAATTTACTTTTGCTCATCATAATCTTTTTCTATTTTTTATGCTAAAGAAAAATCAACGCGAACTATTATATCTTCCACAAAAGATATATATTCGCGTTCTAAAAGGACCTTAATAAAGCCGGGGGAGAGATTCGAACTCTTGACCTGAGCTTTACGAAAGCCCTGCTCTACCACTGAGCTACCCCGGCATAAAA
>JAGLHV010000164.1 GCA_023143305.1 bacterium
GATTTTGGGAGATTGGCGGTATTTAATTGGGCCCCGGTACAATGGGATGAGGATTTAGAGCACGAGACGGTGATAGTGCAGTATCCTATTAGTCTTCCTTTACAAAGTGTAAGCGAAGAAGATTTAGAACGCATAAAATTTCTTACTGAGAAATATGTTAATAAGCGGTACCTTATAGATTATGTTACGATTAAAGGAAGAGCCGGAGAGAATCTCTTTACTGTTAAGTTCCACCGTGAAAATTTAACTGCGCGGTATCATTTTCAAATTCAGACCTATTTAGATTCTGCTCTTTTTGAGCTTACTACTATTGCCGGAAAAATGCCCTGGGTCAAAACAGATTTAAAGCAAGCCCGGGAGGTTTATTTTCTCAATCGCCTATTTCCCGGGAGTGTTTTAGCCCGGATACCGATGAGTTTGACTGCATTCCTGATTATCGGAGTAGTAGTAGGAGTAGTTTTTGTTCTGGTTCCCTTTTTTATTATTACCAGAAAACACCAGTCTATGTTAAAAGCACAAGCCGGGATTTCTAAAGTAAAATGGGATGGGGATGAATGGGTTCCGCCCAAAATACAGGTAGGTTCATTTCGCAAGAAAGGAAAGATTTATAAAGACCTCTCAGCATTGGAAGCAGGACTCCTGCTGGATATTCCTCTTTCGGTTTTATTAGGAATGATAATTATAAATATGGAGCGAAAAAAACTAATAAGAGCAAAAAGTCTTGATCCTATCAAGTTGGAACGGATTCCCGGGGTGACTATTAGTGATGATCCTTACGAAGATATGATTCTTCATGCTATTGATACTGATGGGAGTATTCCTCAAAAACCGGTTTATGATATGTTTTATTTAGTTGCTACGGGAATGGAACAAAAAATTTGGGACTGTGATTTAGAGGCAACAAAAAGATATTATAAAACACATCTGAATAAAATTTTAAAAGAAAAAAGAAAAGATACTTACTATTGGTATGGATATGATAATTATTATTATGGAAATCGCTACCATAGGTATAATTACCATAGAAGTACAAGATTGGGTAAATCTTTAGAAAATAATATTCCCCATGTCAGCAAGGCTTTTTCTACTTTTAGAACTTCTTCTATGTGTTATGACGGGCCTTTTGTACAGAATGTTTGTCACGATGCTTGTCATGCGGCATGCCATTCGGCCTGTCATTCTGCGTGTCATTCCGCCTGTCATGGTGCCTGTCACGGGGCCTGTGTGAGCAGTGGACATTAAGGGAAGGTTTATGAATTATTATGAGCAAATAAAATGGGTTGATGAATATATTGAATATGTTGCGCCTTTTATTTATGTAAGAGAGGCGGATAAGCTATTGATTAAAATTCCTAATGAAGCTTATAAACTTAATCAGCAGGGACTAAAGATTTTAAAACATCTCCTTTCCGGAGAAAGCATCTATATGCTTATTGATCAGTATCCGGACAAAGAAAAAGTAGCTTACGATATTCATAATTTTTTCTGCGATTTACGGGCGGTATTAAAAGGATGTTATCAAGAGCGGGTTCCCCGGCGTGCTGTGGAAAAAATTCCTTTTTCCTTACCCTTTAATACCCTTCCTGTTTTAAGTGAAATAGCAATAACCTACCGTTGCAATTTAGCTTGTAAGTTTTGTTATGCTTCCTGTGGATGTACTAAAAAGCAAAACAGTGAGGAATTAAATACAGAAGAAATTAAAGAAGTGCTTACTATTATCAAGAACGAGGCAGAAGTTCCCTCAGTGAGCTTTACCGGGGGAGAACCTACCTTACGGGATGACCTTACGGAATTAATTAGTTTTGCCAAATCCTTAAAAATGTGGACCAATTTAATTACTAATGCTACGCTTATTACTAAGGAAAAAGCCCAATCTTTTAAAGACGCAGGGTTGGATTCCGCTCAGGTTAGTTTAGAGGGAGGAAATTCTGTTTTACACGATGCTATTGTCCAGAAGTCAGGTGCTTTTACTTCCACGATGGAAGGACTTATGCATTTAAAGAAAGCAGGAATCAGGGTGCATACCAATACTACTATTTCCCGTTTAAATAAAGAAGAACTTTTTAATATTTTGGATACAATAAAAGATTTGGGTATGGATCGCTTTTCCATGAATATGCTTACTCCTCAGGGGTCAGCCCTGAAGGATATGGATAAAATGTTAATAACCTACACCGAAATTGGAGAGGATGTTTTAGCTGTTTTGAAATATGCTCAAGAATTAGAATTAGAATTTATGTGGTATTCTCCTACGCCAATGTGTATTTTTAATCCCATTGTGCATGGGTTAGGGAGTAAAGGGTGTGCGGCCTGTGATGGATTATTGAGTATTGCCCCGGATGGAAATATTCTTCCCTGTTCCAGCTTTCCTAAGCCAATGGGGAATATTCTGGAAATGAACGGCCGGTTTAAAGAAGTGTGGAAGAGTCTGGATTTTGAATTTTTTCAGAAGAAACGGTTTGCTCACCAAAAGTGTAAAGAATGCCAACATTTAGCTATTTGTAACGGAGGATGTCCCCTCTATTGGGAACAAGTAGGTTTTGCAGAAATTACTCAACAAAACAAGGAGGTTGTAGCGTGAGTATTTTGCCTGATCCCAGGAAACAGGGAGATATTCAATTTATTTTTGCTAAAAGATTATCTTATTCTAGTCGAATAAAACTAGTAGTCCTTTTTATTATTACCGGGCTTTTAATACAGTTATTCTTTCATTTTTGGTCGGGGCTTATTATCTTAGGGATAGGAATAATTTTAAGTTTTATCAAAGGATACTCAGAAAAACCGGTTGTGATAGGAAAAGAAAAATGGAGTCAGGTTACCCCGGATGAATATAAAAAAGTTAAAGAAAAACAAAAACAACTAAAAAAGTGGGATACGGATTCTTTTGATATTACTAATTCTTTAGGGGCAGCGGTTTTTATATTAGTAGCTTTGATTGGTGCTGCGGTCTGGTTAGGCCTTTATTATATTTTAGAAGAATCCAGGCTGGCTTTGTATTGGGTTGTTGATCTGATAGTGCTTTTTGGGTTTCATTGGATTACAGGGATAAGGACTTTTTTAAAAAGAGACAAGTTAATTATAAAAATTAATTTTCTGGAAAAGATTATGGCGGTCCTGGCTAATCCCAGTGATATTCAGGTTCTTCCGATGCTTTCTACCAGAGAGACCAAAGAAAAAGGTTGTATTCCGGATGATGCTCGGCTGATGGTGCGATTTCTTAATGCCCCGGAATATTTTATGGGGATGCAAATTCAAATTTCTTTAAACAACGTACAGGGGAAAGATTATCCTTATCTTTATTGTGTTTTGATTGCCAAAAAAGAGGCAGGTTTTTTTCTTAAAAGAGAGCATTTACTTAAGAATTCACCGGAAAGGGTAGTGTTTGAACAGCAAGCATCAGGGGATGTAGATGTGTTGGTAATTCGTCAATATACAACCAAAAGATCCGGATACCATACTAATTTGAAAAAAGCTGCCGTTATTGTAAGAGAAACGGTTTCTTTAACCCGCCGATTGCTAAAAGAAAAAATTTGAGCTTTTTTGGTCCAACAAAAATGAAGTAAAAATAAGCAATATTTAACATTATGTCTATAAAGGAGAGAGTTAGTTGGCGTGAAAATAAAATATTTAAATTTTTGTAAAATGGGATTATTTTTTTTGGTTTATGTCGGGTTTATGGTTATTTTTAATGTTAAAGTCTGGGCGGGAACATTGATTTCTCTTTCTTCGGCAGCCTATGATGGGGGTAATAATGATAGTGTGCGTGGAGTGGTGACAAATGGTAATAATAATATTATTATTACCGGAAGATCTTTTACTGGAACAAATGATGATTATTATACCATAAAATATGATAGCAATTTAATGGTTATTTTTTCGGTAGCTTATGATGGAGGTAGTGATGATTATGCGTATGGCGTGACGACAGATGGTAATAATAATATAATTGTTGCCGGACAAAGTTACAATGGAGCAAATTATGACTATTTTACCATAAAGTATGATAGTAATTTAATGGTTATTACTTCGGTCACTTATGATGGGGGTAATGATGATAATGCGCGTGAAGTAGTGATAGATGGTAATAATAATATTATTGTTACCGGAAAAAGTTTTAATGGGGCAAATGATGATTATTTTACCATAA
>JAGLHV010000165.1 GCA_023143305.1 bacterium
AAAACTCTGTAGTCGAATTGATCCTGAGTAACCGTAGGGATTTGAAGGGGTGAGGGGTAGTTGATTCCAATTTTTTGAATGATTTTTTAATCCTCAGAATTTTTTCCTTGTCAAGAGAGAGAAAAATGTTGTATACTTTCATATCTTTTGGTGTTTTATGTTAGAAGGTTGTAGTGCATGGGTTTATATTTATAAAAATTTAGTAATTAGTTAAATAAGAGGAGGTCTTAATTAAATGTCTTTTTATGAGGTCATGGTTGTTTTTAATTCCCAGGTGAGTTCTGCAGATGTAGATAATTCAATTGGGAAGATTAAGGAAATTATCTCTTCCAATGAAGGGGAAATTTTATTCTGTAATCCTTTTGGGAAAAAGCAAATGTGCTATGAGATTAAAGGTTGTAAAGAAGGTAATTATGTTTGTTTGGGAATTAGTGCTCCTCCTACAATTTCAGTATTGATAGATAAATATTGTAAAATTGCGGATGAAATAATTCGGCATATGATTATTAAAAAAAAGAGTATTTCGGTTCAGCAATCGCCAGCTGTTTCCACAGAGGAAGCAAAAGAAGAAGCAGGAGAGCAGGAAAAACAAGCAGAAACAAGTAATCTTCCTGCAGAAGAAAATGTAGATGCAGTAGATGCAAAGGAAAAGGGAAAAAACGAATTGGAGGGGGAGAAAAATGGCAGGCAAGGGTAGTGTAAATAAGGTAATATTAATGGGTCATCTTGGGGACAATCCTGAGTTGCGGTATACCCCGGCAGGAGATGCTGTGGTCAGCTTTAGAATTGCTACCAATAGAGTTTGGAAAGACAAAGAAGGGAAACAACAGACAAAAACTGAATGGCACAGAATAATTGCGTGGAGAAAATTAGCAGAAATTTGCAGTGAATATCTTAAGAAAGGGAGTCACATTTATGTAGAAGGAAGGATGGAAACCCGTTCTTGGGAGGATGGAAGTGGTAATAAAAAGTATACTACTGAAGTAGTGATAGCTACTATGCAGATGTTGGACGGGGCACCGGGTTTGTCTACTACCGGAGACAAAGTACAATCTTCTAATAATATTAGCGGGAAGGTAGAAGAAGAAATTCCTTTTTAGTTTGTTTAAAATTTAAAAATAAAGATTGAATACAGCAAATATTTGATTTTATTATTTAAGAAAAGATAGGGTTTGATCAGTGTTTTTTAGTTGATAAATTTATATGAAAGAGGGTAGAAATGTGATTAAAAAGAGTTTTTCAGGAAGTACTAAGAAAAGGTTTGCTTTTAAAAAGAGAAAACTTTTTAAGAAAAAAGTTTGTTATTTTTGTGCGAAAAAGATAAAAGAGATAGATTATAAAGATGTTTTATTGTTTAGAAAGAATATAACAGACCGGGGAAAAATATTATCCCAGAGAATTTCCGGTGCCTGTGCTAAACATCAGCGGTGTTTAAGTAAAGCAATAAAAAGGGCAAGAATTGTTGGATTATTGCCTTTTTCTTCTGCGTAAATATTATATTTACAACAATAGGAAAAAATAATTACAAAGATAAGAGTTTTAGAAAAAACAAACTGTGGTTTTTTTAGAGAATAGATGTTGTTGCGGAATTTTCATATCTTAAAAGGATAAAATTATAGTTTTCAATGTTATTAGAAAAAATATTATATAAAAAAGAAAAATTTAAATTGCGGTTAATTGATTTAATAATTGTTAGTGTATTAAACGTAATATTGTTTAGTAGTGCGATTTTTTTACCTGCGATTGGGTTTTTCTTTTATTTTTTTTCAATTCTACCTTTTATTTATTTAATTTTGAATTATGGTTATAAAAAAGCGTTTTTTTCTTTATTGATTAGTTGTGCAGGTATTTATGTTTTGTGGGGAGTAATTTATACTCTCTTTTTTTTTCTGGTTTGTGGAAGCATAGGGTTGTTTTTTGGATATAGTATAAAAAAAAAGTATTCTGCTTCATGGTTAGTACTGGAGGGAAGCTTATTATGTTTTGTAATGCTTTGCTTGTTTGAAATTTCATCCTTATTGTTTTTCCGCTATGATGTTTTGGGGCAGGTACTAGAATTTTTTAGAATTTATAACAACCATATTTTGGAGTTTTATAAAAAAGGAAATCTCCCTCCTGATGATTTAAGAAATATTTTGTCTTTTCTGAAAGAAAAAATGGTATTTTTAGAAAATATTATTTTTTCTATTATTTTTTTAAACTGTTTTTTAGGGATATTTATGTTTTATAAGCTGGCTCAGTTTTCTTTTGCTAAAATAGGATATTGTTTAAATAATCTTCCTTTATTTTCTTCCTGGCGGCCCCAAGAGAAATTAGTCTTTGGATTTATTGCCGGAGGGGGGATATATTGGATAGGATTTTATAGTGATTTTGAGTCTACAAAATTTTTTGGACAAAACATATTGGTAATATTTTTGGCAGTTTATTTTATCAATGGATTATCTTTACTGAATTATTTTTTAAAAAAATATAAGATACAAAAAATGACGAGTTATCTGATTTACGTTTTAACTATTGTACAACCTATTTTATTATTAGGCTTTGGATTATTAGATGTATGGATTGATTTTAGAAAAAAACCTAAAGAAGGAAAAATCGGTTTATAAATAATAATTTAAAAAATCATAGTATAGAAACTATATTTTAAGTAGTGGTATTATGAAAAAGGAGGGTTTTATGGAAGTTTTACTTACCAAAGAAATTGCAGGTCTGGGTAAAGAAGGTGAAAAAGTAAATGTTGCCAGAGGGTATGCTAGAAATTTTCTTCTGCCACAGGGGTTTGCTGTAGGGGTTTCTCCTGCAAATTTAAAAAAGATAATAGCTGAAAAGAAGTTAAATGAGCAGAAAGAAGCTAAATCAGTAAAAGATGCTCAGGAATTTATCAAAAAATTAGGTGGTGTTTCCTGTACGATTTCGGTTAAAACAGGGGAAAGCGGGAAAATGTTTGGTTCTGTAACCAGTGAAGATATTGTTCAGGTTATGAAAAAGGAGGGGATAGAATTGGACAGGAAAGATATTCTTTTATCGGAACCAATAAAAGAATTAGGAGTGTTTAATGTGGAAGTGAAAGTTTATCCTCGCCTTAAAGGGAAAATAAGAGTATGGGTAGTAAAAGAATCTGAGGTTTAGAGGAGCAGGGTATGGCAACTCTGGGTGATAAGGTTTTACCACAAAATATAGAAGCAGAAAAAGCAGTTTTAGGGTCAATGTTGATTGAAAAAGAAGCTATTGCTAAATCTATAGAGCTTCTCCTTGAAAAAAGTTTTTACAAAGAAAATCACCAAAAAATTTTTCAGGTAATGGTTAACTTATACGACCGTGATGAAGCAATAGATATTGTAATAATAGCTGAGGAGCTGAAAAAAACAGGGGATTCGTTGGTGAGTGTAGGTGGTGCACAATATTTAACTTCCTTGATAAATTCCGTTTCTACAGCTGCTAATGTTGAATATTATGCAAAAATCGTAAGGGAAAAATATATTTTGAGGAAATTAATCAATGTTTCGACCCGGATTATTACTGAAAGTTATAAAGGAGAAGAAGATGTAGGAGTTTTGTTAGATAGAGCTGAACAGTATATTTTTAATATTGCCCAAGCTAAATTAACTCAGGGTTTTGTTCCCGTGGGTGAAATGGTTCATGACAGTATTGAATTAATTGAGAATCTTTATAAAGAAAAAGAACATGTAGTTGGTGTTCCCACCGGGTTTTGTGATTTTGACGAAAAAACAGGAGGGTTGCATCCGTCTAATTTAATTGTTATAGCCGGAAGGCCCAGTATGGGAAAAACAAGTTTTGCCCTTTCTATTGCCCAACATGCTGCTATAGAAAAAAAGTTGCCGGTAGCTATTTTCAGTCTGGAAATGTCTAAAGAAGAAGTTTTACTGCGTATGCTTTGTGCCGAAGCAAGGGTAAATTTACATCATGTTAGAACAGGGTTTTTATCTAAAAAAGGATGGCCGGCTCTTACTAATGCTGCTTCCAGATTATCAGAAGCACCTATTTACATTGATGATGCTCCGGCTCCAACGGTTTTGGAAATGAAGGCCAGGGCCAGAAGGCTCAAGGCTGAAAAAGGTTTGTCTTTATTAATTATTGATTATTTACAATTAAT
>JAGLHV010000166.1 GCA_023143305.1 bacterium
GTTGTTATAGACAAAAATGATTTATTAAATTCTACTTTCGCAGTAGTAAAACGGGGATTAAAACAAGCGGCATAAATTCTGCCACTGCAGATAAAAAGAATGAAAATCATAACAAACATCCAACTTCTTTTTTTCATTATTTAACCTACCCATAAAAAAACCGGATTACTCCGTTTTACTACGGTTAATCCGGTTGAATATCTATTAAACCCCTGGCAACCCAGCCTTCCAAAGCATTTATGGAACCGTAGTTTTGCGCCCCTCAATCTCTTGAGGTTTGCCTTTATCAGAGTCTACTCTTTTTTTAAAATTATCAATTATCAGCTATGTGTCTTTTATCACATTTCCTATTTTAAACATAACACCTCTTCTTAGTTTTGTCAAGGGGTAGTCTTGCGGAGTTATTTTGTAATTTTAGTAATTTTTTTATCTAAACTTTCTCGACGAAGAAATAAATTTTTGGGGGAAACTCCCGGTAGTCTTTAAAATTAATATTCTTAAAATTTTTCTAAAGCATTTTTAGCCGCATTAGAAACAAAACCTACTTTATCCTCACAAGCTTTTTTCAAAGCAGA
Source organism: bacterium (assembly GCA_023143305.1). GTDB lineage: Bacteria > CBDUZB01 > JAGLHV01 > JAGLHV01 > JAGLHV01 > JAGLHV01. The sequence goes on from JAGLHV010000166.1 coordinate 576, forward strand.
TACTGCTTTTTTATCACCTAATTTACCCAGAGCAACAGCTGCATTCCTGCGAACATAAGCATCCTCATCTTTCAATGCTTTTATTAAATATGCAACTGCCCGCAAATCCTGCAAAGAAGCCAAAGCTAAAACAGTATTCATTCGTACAACCGAATCTTTATCTTTCAGGAGAGCTATCATCTCCTTAAAGGCCCCTTTAGCTTTAATTTTCCCTAAAGCAATTACTGCTTTAATTTTAACCTCACCATTAGCATCCTTTAAGACCGAAATAAGCACATCTTTTGCCTGCGCATCGCGTAATTCACCTAAAGCGGATAACACCCCTAATTTAACTTTTAAGTCTTGATCATTAACTACTTTTATCAATGCCGGCACAACACTTTTATCTCTTATCCTCATTAATGAAACAACAGATAATAGTCTTATTTCCGATTCTTTTGCCTGCAATAACCCTACCAGATCCGGAATTACAGAACTATCTCTAATTAATCCTAAAGCAATAATAGCATTTTTTCGCACTGATATTTCTTTATCTTTCAGTGCTTCTTTCAAAAAATCAACAGCCGTTCTGTCAGGAACCATCCCTAAAATTAATGCGGCCATACTTCTAACTTCTGCATCCCGGTCGTTTTTTAATGAATTTTTCAAAACGGGGCATATCTTCTCATTAGGATTATGACTTAAAATTTTTATTGCTACCCGTCGCACCTTAACATCCTTTTTTTTCAATGCTTTGATACAAACAGGAATTCCCGATTTATCCCTTAATGCAATCAATGCCGAAACTGCTGCCAACCGCACAAAAATATCTTTATCTTTCAACTTTTTTCTTAAAACTTCCAGAGCTCTCTTATCTCTAATATTCCCCAAAATCAGACAAATACTCTTACGCATTGGTGCTTTTGACTTTTTCTTAAGGGCTTTAATCAAATAAGGGACTGCCGGTTTGCCGATCTCTGTCAATTTCCGCTGCACCCTTCGAAGAACCTCCCCGGAAGAACTATTTAATTGTTGAATATTTAACCTGATTTCTTCTTCTATAGATATTGTTTTAGGGAATACAATTTCTTTCTCCTTTGAAATTGCCTTATTTAACCCCTGCCCCCCTGCTAAAAAAAACATGATGCCTGCCACTAATAAAATATTAGCTTTTCCCCTCTTTTTCATTTTAATTCCCCTCCTTTAAAATCATAGTAATGTCTAAAATGTTCAGTCTCGCCTCGGCGAAGCCCGGGTAATTCATTTATATTTGTAATAATTACTAATCTTTTTGTTTAAAATACTTGTCTTCCCCTTTTGAAAAAGAATAATATCTCCCCTTTGAAAAAGGGGGTTGGGGGGATTTTTATTTATATTCGTTCAAAAAAACTATTTGCCAATCAAGAAAAAATTTGTTATATTCTTCTTATAAAAAAGATAGAAATATTACTTTCAAAAGTTTATTCCTAATCACTTCAAAATTAAAAATGAATAAATTAATTAATAAGTTTAAATCAAATATCATTTTACAAATTATCTTTCCTACTCTTTTTGTGATTGGAATAATTTTGTTTTTATTATCTGCTTCTTCCCTTTACCAGCAAAAACTTATCTTTGTTGAAGAACTAACCGAACAAATTATTTCCTTAGGTAAAAAAATCATTCCTGCCTGTGAAAAAGCACTTGAAGACAAAAACGACCTAAATCTTTTACAATATATAAACCAAATCACTGAAAACACAAATGTCGCTTATGCTATGATTTTAAATCCCGAAGGTAAAATACTTGCACATAGCCAGCTAAATCGATGGGGGAAAATGTACCGGGGTTTAGAAATAAAACAAGCTTTAAAATCAAAAAAACCTTTAATTTACAAAAATAAAAAAAATATTTATATTGTTTTTCCCCTTAAAAAAAAGGACAAAACTATTGGAATACTACAAATAAAAACAAGCAGTTTGCCTATTACTCAAAAATTAACAACCATAAAAAATACTATTTATCTGACTATTTTTATCTCTTTATTGCTTATCGGTTTATGGCTCCTGACAATACTAAAGTTCACGCTCACTGCCCCTTTAAAAAATTTAAACTCAGTTATTGAATCCTTTCCTCTTCCTCAATCATCCTCTCCCATACAAAAAGAATTCGGAGGATTTAACAGTCTTAAACAAAAAATTAATAACATATTTAAACACTTCAAAAGCGAACAACTTTTTTTCCAAAACCAATCACTATCTTCCAAAGAATGCATGAATATACTTCTAAAAAATATAGGACAAACACTAAACGAAGGAAATTTATTACTGGATTCAAACAATAAAATTATTTTTATAAACGATTCTGCGTGCAAAATTTTAAATTTAAAAAAGAATGATATTTTAAATTGCCATATTTTAGATATATTTAAAAATCCAAAAATTCTAAACATAATAAAAAAAGCTTTAAATAACCCTAACCAAACAGTTGAAGAATATTTTCCAACAGAAAAAACAAAACATAACATAAAAATTACTATGATTAAAGATCAGAAAAACAATCATTTAGGCGGCATCATCTTATTCTACCCCTTATCATCACAATGAGCTCGACTTTTAGAACTATTGCCTTAATCCTATTTCTCCATATTATTTATTAAAAATAAAGGCAAAACTAAAATTCCACACCACTGGTTATATAAGTCAAAATTAACGGAACAAATAAAACAAGAAAGATCGTTGGTAAAATCAGAAAAATCAAAGGAAAAAGCATTTTTACAGGAGCTTCACCAGCCAATTTTTCTGCTCTTTGAAAACGTTGAACTCTAATTTGTTCCGATTGAAGACGTAAAATAGGACCAAGACTTGTTCCCATTTTAATTGCTTGTATCAAAGAAGCACAAACCGCAGATAACCCCGGCTCATCTACCCTTCTTGCCATATTGCGTAAAGCTTCTATGCGGCTGTTCCCTACATAAATCTCCTGCTGCATTTGAAAAATCTCTTTTACTAAAGGATTTTTTTCATCTTCTAATTCAATTAATTTAATTAATGCCGCATTAAAATCCAGCCCTGCTTCCACCGCAACTGTTAAAATATCCAAAACATCCGGCAGGGCACGCAAAATATTACAATGCCTTTTCTTTATTTTTTCTTTAATCTTATAAGCGGCTAAAACAAATCCTAAAATAAAAAAACCGGCTAAAATATATCCTTTTACCAAATTAAAAAAAATCAGAGAAAGCACTCCTCCTAAAAAAGAAAACACTAAACCATTTAAACAATACCCGGCAATAACATAATCCGGATATTCATTGGGAAGACCGGCCATAAACAATTGTCTTTTTATTTTATCCCGCAAATTTTCAAAAAACGGCCAATGTATTTTACCGATTATCCAGGATAAAGAACCGGTTAACCCGGTTAATGTCGGATTGAAAAATATTTTTTCTCTTATCGAAAAAAAACCCATCACTAATAAAAACACCGAACTAAAAAGAAAAACCAATATTAACCAATACATTTTTTGCTTATCCTTTTTTTCGCGTAGGAGTGGGCTTGCCCACCCTTTGAGTCT
>JAGLHV010000167.1 GCA_023143305.1 bacterium
ACCAAACAATCTTGCCGGAATGACCCTGGTATTATTAAGGACTAACAAATCTCCCTTTTTTAAATATTCAATAATATTACTAAATTTTAAATGCTCAATAGATGCATTATTTGTTTTTAAGACCATTAAGCATGAATTATCCCGTTCAGGATCAGGACTTTGAGCAATTAAGCTAGGAGAAAGATTATAATCAAAATCGTTAAGTTCCACTTTACTCGCTCCATTTTTCCAGGCGTGTATGAGGATAATAAAAATTCAAAATACGCTTATACTTATATCCCCGCAAAGACAATCCTTTTGCCCCCCATTGGCAAAACCCTACTCCATGACCCCATCCCCGGCCAAAAAACTTAATCATTTCACCTTCTCTTCTCATATTAAACAGAGAACTTCGAATAACCTGATAACCCATTAATGCCCGAAATTTACTTCCGCGCAATTCTAATGAACTTCGACTATGCACGATTTTTACTTTTTTTACCCGGCCGGAACTGTTTCTTTCGGAAATTACCAGTCTTTTTATTTTACCTACAGAATATCCTTTGTTCCTTAAAGTTTTTTCTATAAGGTGCAAACTTAAACGCCGCTCCCACTTATAATGGGGAGCCTCTTTGCAAAAACGGCAGGTCACTCCTTTTAAATAAGGGGAAGACTGAGCACCCCCCCATGCCCCTGATTCACTTTCGGTGTGTCCCCCACAACAACTATGACAAAAGGTTTTAGCTATCTTACCCTGATAGGTTAATACTTCCCCCCAGGTAGCATATACTGCCTGGTTAGTACGGGAATCTTCGGCCTGTATGCCGTTAAATACCTGACAATGAGTAGTATCACATAAATCAAACCCCTGGCTTCTATGTTTTCCCATATGTTTTAAAGCATAGGTTCTGGCTACTACTGCCTGAGCTTTTAAAGACTCTGCCGGCCAGAGAGGAGAAACCTCCTGGGTCATAATTCCACAAACATATCCTTCTATTCCCAATTCATTAATTACAATTAAATGGTTATTCTTTTTTTTAATTACTACGGTATCCCTATACCGCCTTTTATTTACTTTAATCCCATAATCACCGGATAAAGGAACAAAACTAATCTGAGAACTTAACAAATAAGTGCCTACGCTTATCCCCCGCGATTGAGGCATAACTTTATAAACCTTTCCTTTTTCCAGAGAAATTTTTTCGGAAGTGAATATATCTATTACCTCGTATTTTTCTTCCGACGAAATACAAACCGACCGTGCATCCGGTAATACCCCTATCCGGATAATTGTTTCCGGTAACCTTTTTGATGATAACTTACTTTTTTCTACCACAACTGCAGGTTTTTTCTCTATTTGTTTCTTTGTCTCCCGGGGAGATAAGTATATATCTCTTCGATAAAAAACAGGTGTAGTACAACTATTGAGCGTAAACATCATTATCCCCAGCATTAATATTTTTATTCTTCGCATCATCTCCCCTTTTCCAAAATTTTATTTTTTTAAAACTCTACTTTTTCATTTAAAAACTTATTTACGCATAAAGATACGCAGAATAATCGTCAAAACGATACTTAAAAGAAAACAGGTTGTAATAGGAAAATAAAATTTAAAACTACTTTTTTTTACCAGGATGTCTCCGGGCAGGCGGCCTAAAAATGGAATTTTTATACCTAAAGTAAGAATTATTCCTATCAAAACTAAAACCATTCCCAAAAGAATTAAAAATTTTCCCATCTATTATTTTCTATCTTCCTTATTATTTTTCTGCTGCTGCATCAAATCTTTCCTTTTCACTAAAAATACATCCGCAATACTGTTGCCGATATAAATCTAACTTTTTAGAGATTTCAATTCCTTCCTTCCAGCCCAAACGAAAATCCTGATAATAGAATTCTATATTATAGGTATGAGCTAATTTCTGTCCCAACTCTTTTATGTTTTCATGCATTTGAAATTTGCTATAAAGCAATGTAGTGGAAAAACTATCAAATTTTTCTTTTTTTGCTCTTTTTGCTGTTTCTTCCAACCTTAACTGATAACAACCCAAACATCTTTTGTCTTTCTCTTTATACTTGTCTTTTATGATTTCCATCCACTCTTCCAGAGAATATTTTGTCTTGCGGATAAGAGGTAAATTCATTTCGTTTGAATAATATCCTAAGGTCATCATTCTTTTTTGATATTCTAAAAAGGGATGAATATTAGGATTATACCAAAATCCTGTAATCGCATATTTTTTATCTTTACTTAAACACTGATGAACATAACAAGTACATGGGGCACAACAAACATGAAGAAGTAATCGTTTCATTTATTTTTTTCCCATTTTCCAGAAATTAAAAATTTATCTTTTCTGTAGGTATCTTCTGTGGCATTTTTATTTTTTCACAAAAGGCAGAAATTTGCTTGCTTATTCTCCAATTATAAGTAGGATACGGAGAAAGACCTTTTCGGTACAAAGCTTGATAACGCTGCACCAAATGTGGATAATATCTTTTTATTAGACTTAAAAAACGCATTTTTTGATTATCCTTTAATATCATTTCACCCGGTACAACATATTTTGCCCCTATTTCTTTTGCTTTTTGAATAAGGTTAATACTTTTTTCTTCATCAGTAAGATAAGGAATAATCGGCATTAATATTATTCCGGTCATTACTTTTTTTTTGGTGATTTTTTTCATTGCTAACAACCTTTTTTGAAAAGAAGGGGCATGAGGTTCAAACATCACTGCCAATTTGGGATCAATAGTAGTTAAAGAAAAAGAAACAGTGCAAAAAGTTTTTTTAGAAATTTCCTGCAGTAAATCCAAATCCCGCAAAACCAAATCAGATTTAGTCAAAATATGTACGGGAAATTCCAAATCTAAAAAAATTTCCAATAATCTTCGGGTAATATTGTATTTTTTTTCTATCGGTTGATACGGATCACAAAAAGTACCCATACAAATTATTTCTTTTCCTTTAAATTTGCTTAACGTCTCTTTAAGTAAATACGGAGCATTAGTTTTTACTTTTACTACCCTGAAAAAATCTTTTTCCTTTTTAAAAGGCAAATACCTGTCTGCCTGTACATAACAATATTGACAGCCATGTTCACACCCTAAATAAGGATTAAGGCTGTACCGGCTGAGGAATACTTCATCTTCGTATTCTAATTTCTTTAGTATGGTTGTCGGCTGAATTAATTCATATTTTATAGTCATAAATTTTATTCCTAAATATTAAATTTAATTGATATCTAATTCTTGTTGATTTATCTTATCCGTAGCTGAAAACAAATGTTTCGGCTGGACAATATTTAAATGTTCATAAGCTAATTTAGTGACTATTCTCCCTCTCGGAGTCCGGGCCAGAAAACCTGCTTGAATTAAAAATGGTTCGTAAACATCAGTCATCGTTTCTGTCTCTTCTTTTACTGCAATAGAAATAGTATCTAAACCCACCGGGCCACCGGAAAAATTTTTAATTATAGTATATAAAATTTTTCTATCCATACTATCCAATCCTTTATTATCTACTTCTAACAATTGCAAAGCATCCTGAGCTACTAATTGAGTAATAATTCCATCTGCTTTTATCTGGGCAAAGTCTCTTACCCTCCGCAGCAGGCGATTAGCTATCCGGGGCGTCCCTCTGCTCCGTTTAGCAATTTCTTCGGTTCCATTTTTATCGATTTCAATATTTAAAATTTTACTGGAACGTTTAACAATAGAAGCTAATTCGTCTTCTTTATAAAAATCTATTCGTTCAATAATACCAAATCGTTCTCTTAAAGGAGAAGTTAGAGAGCCTGCTTTCGTGGTTGCTCCTATTAAAGTAAAATGAGGCAAATCCAATCTAATATTACGGGCGCTGGGGCCCTGACCAATAATAATATCCAAAAAATAATCTTCCATCGCCGGATATAAGGCTTCCTCTACGACACGACTTAAGCGATGAATTTCATCGATAAAAAATATATCCCCATCTGCAAGATTAGTTAATAAAGCAGCTAAATCTCCCACCCGCTCTAAAACCGGCCCGGAAGTACTTTTTATATTTCCTCCCATTTCATAAGCAATTATATG